>CAZHOA010000033.1:0-7152 GCA_964534385.1 uncultured Candidatus Saccharibacteria bacterium
CCACCTTGTCAAATAGTAAATTGACACGTAGCATATATATGATATAATACGTGCTGACTTAGTAAACTTTAAAAAGATTGGGGGAGAATACAAAATGCCAAAATTCTTGATCACTAATGATCAAGCCAATGGGATGATCCTTGATTCGAGCGTCAGAACCAGGGGAGGCTATATATACGAGACATGGCAGGTTGGGGATTTATTACTAAAGATACGCTGGCCACAGAATAGCAAGACACCACATGGCCGCGGAGCAGCTTTGGTAACAGGGGAAAACCTTGGCGGTTATATCGGCCTATCATGTGGTCGTGATGGATATCATATCGGAACACCATCCGGTGATGGATATTCATCTAAGCTCGTTCAAGTAATGCAGGAGCTGGGAATTGAGCAGCTCGAGGAGGAAGGCATATGAAAGAACACAATAAAAAGAGGGGTGAGATGTTATCAAATCAAGGTCCTAGTGAAGCTGAAACCCGCGCTGCGATTCTGGCGGCACGCGAGGTGCTACTCGGACAATTGAGAAGCCCGATTCTAATCGGAACGCATTGGGTAAAGGATATCCGTTCTGCCGGCGTCCAGCGCCATGCGATCGAAGCAGCCGATATGACCGGGATTGAATTCATCGGTCACACTGATCCGCGAAATCCCAAGAAGGTAATATTAAAAGGCGAGCGAGAGACTGTTACAGCTTTCATCGATGGTGCTCATCGCGAGTACGATATCAATGATGTCTATGGCAGTCCGGGAAATGGCATTGCCTTCGGCACGCAGCTAGAGCTGCTTGATCAAATATGGTGCGAGGAGGGCAGCTACTTGATCGGCCTTATCCAAGGAGAAAAAAGCTTGTACCTCAAATTACTGGATGAAGGCGATCCGCGACGTTGCTTCTGGGAACCGCTCAAGCATGCCCAGGCCAAAGATCTGATGAATTTTCTTCTTGGCGCTACCACAGAAGTACTGCGATTTGGCAAAGTGACTGTCAGTCTACAAAATGACGCAGCCACGTTTATTCACGAAGCCGGAACATGGACGCTGAAAAGTCGCCAGTTCAAACGCTTTGCTGATGCATTTAACAAAGCATTGGCTTCACCAGACATTAAGATTTAAAATTTTTCCTAAAACACACCCGGGGATGCACCTATATAGTGAGGTCATCCCCGATTTTTTATTGACAAAAATTTTAAATAAGATAAAATCAAGACCAGTACAACGTCTTCGGTATCAAAAAGGAGGTTCGATGATCGCCTTAATCATCATACTGCTTGGAACTATCGGCTGGCTTATTGCACTTCTCCAAGAAGCCAGCCGACACACACAACGAACTCTCATATTTTGTGATCAATATACACAAGCAGTTTTACTGCTCGTGGCAACTGAAGAAAAACTAAAATGCTCTCTGAGAGAAAACATCGTCATTCGTGCGTGGTTAAACCTCGACAGCAATGACCATGAGAGTCTTGAATTAATAAACAAATATATTGATTCCTGTCTCGAGACGCTAGAAACATTGTTGACGCTCAAGAAAAAAATCACACAGACCACACCTCTGGAGCTACTACAGAAAGAGTGGGGCACAGCATATGAGCAGCTCCAGACAATAATTACAAAGATCGCAGCATTGCCACTGCCCACAGCCTCGCTAAATATATTTCAGGAGAAAGGCGTGATTAATACTATGCGCCACATAAGCGACCTTAAAGACGCGATACAGAATACAAAGATCGATGAGGAATTTCAACAGTTCGTAGCAGCCTCACAAGAGATCACGAGAAAACCCTAAAACCGGCTCCCCGGTTTTTATTATGCATAGCATCTGGAAACGACTGTGCCATGTCATGTAAGATAGAGCTAGAATGAACGAGTGTTGATAACCTGACTTGAAAAAAGAAAGCATTCATACTAGAGTGTTGGCATCATGAAAAAACTAATCATATCATTATTACTTAGTATTTGTATTGCAGTGCCGGTATACGCAGACGATAACGCAACGCCAAGCCCCGATGCCATGGTAAAAACGACTCCCAAAGTCACCAAAGAGAAAAAGACATCAAAAGACAGTAGCACAACAAAAGAAACCAGCAAAGATAAAAAAGAAAAGGTGAAAGAAAAAAAAGACGATTTTAAAGATAAGATCACAAAGGCAAGAGAAAAGTTGAAAGATGCAGTACAGAATAAGAAAGATGGTCTCAAAAAAGTACTCCAAAAATTCAAAGATACCAAGAAGCAAGATACGGTAAAGAAGATCAGCGGTCGACTTGATACGATCAATGATCAAAGCACGCAGAATTTCGTCTCAGCCCTAGACAAGCTTAGTGCAATATTTAAAAAAATATCAGCTCGGACGGATACGTTAGCCTCCAAAGGCGTCGATACTGCTGCACTCAAAGATCAAGTTACCAAGGCCCAGGATGCATTGACAACGGCACAGGATGCAGTTGTAGCCCAAATTGCTAAGGTATACACATTGAAAATTTCTGACGCCGATAGCGCCAAAAGCGATATTCAGGCAACGCGGGATAAGTTCTTCGGTGATCTAACCAAAACAAGAAATCTTGTAGGTATCGCCAAGGATCAAATAAAACAAGCAGCAGTAATCATTGGCCAGCTCAGTCCCAATGATTCCGATGACACCAATTCATCACCTTCACCGCTTGTATCGTCGTCACCCAGTACGACGCCGACAGCAACACCTGATAACAACAACTAATAAAGACATATGAACAAAAATATTATACTCATCGTTATTCTGATCATCATTCTTGTTGCTATTAGTATCGGCGTGCTGTTCTTTAAGACACAAGACATTCCGATCGTTACTCCCATGATTACAGAATCGCCAACTACATCGCCTGAAACTCCAAGTCCAACACCTCAGCATTCGTTATTGGAACAAGATATTGACAGTATACAGATCGACGACAATGCTACAAGTAATGATTTTAGTGATCTTGATGCTGCAATCGGCAATATTTAAATAGCAATGCCATCTCACTTCTACGAAAATGACTCATGAAAGGGGTTGTTTTCGTATTTTTATGCGATACATATTATACGTTCTCCTGATATTGCTTGTGGGCTTGCCTTCTGTGACATGGGCCAATACGCAGGACGAAATTCAAAAACGCAATCAGCAAATCGAAGAGATTGAGCGGCAAATCGAGATCTACCAACAGGAAGCATTAACACAAACGAGCAAAGCCGAAACATTGGCCAGCGAGATTACAAAGCTCAACGCCCAGATTGGTCAAATTCAGCTTGAAATAAAAAGCCTGGGTCTTTCTATTGATCAAACCAACGACGATATTATTTCAACGCAACACAACATCAGTGATGCTGAAAACACCATCTCGATCCATCAACAAGCATTGAGTCACGAATTGCAAACCCTCTACCAAAATGATCAGCAAACCCTGACAGAGGTGTTGATCAAGAACGAACATTTGTCCGACTTTTTTAACAATCTCAAAAATCTGCACGACACACAAAGTAGCCTAGCTAGTGCCATCGCCACCATTAAAGACCTTAAAAATAATCTTCAGGACCGCGAAGCCCAATTAAAGTCAAAACGTTCCGAGCTAGAAGAATTAAAACAACTCCAATCAAATCAAAAAACAAATCTCGATACCACCAAGAAGACAAAAAATCAGATTCTACAACAAACAAAAGGCGAAGAAGCGCGCTACCAGCAACTCGTCCAAAAATCGCGCAAAGATATTGAACAGATCAGGGCACAGATTTTCTATTTACAACAGAGTGGTATTTCTGTTGAAGATGCGATCAAATACGGCAAACTAGCGGCATTACGTGTCGACATTCGGCCGGCATTTCTGATCGCGATTCTTGAAGTCGAAACCGGACTAGGCCGGAACGTCGGCACCGGTACGTGGCTCAAGGACATGTATGAATGCTACATCAAACTCAAAAAACCAAATAGAGCTGAGCAGGAAAAGGCTGCCCTATTTTCGATCACTGCCGGCCTGGGACTCAACCCCGACGGCGTCAAAGTGTCACGCGAACCGGCCTATGGGTGCGGTGGCGCCCTGGGGCCAGCTCAGTTTCTGCCGAGCACCTGGTTGGCGTACGCAGAAGAAGTTGCCAAACTTACCGGACGCAGTCCAGCCAATCCATGGAATATTGAAGATGCCTTCATAGCGGCTGCGATCAAACTAGCGCGTGGCGGTGCCGCACAAAAAAATATACAAGGTGAAAAACAAGCTGCTAAAGCCTACATCAGCGGCAACGGCAACTGCACAGCGAGTATTTGCAACTACTATGCCAATAGTGTTGCCAATAAAGCAGCTATTATCGAGCAGAATCTTTAACGTACTACCGTCTTCGTGATAGTATACATAGTGTAATGATATATATATCGAAAAAATCCGCCTCTCTGTTTTTTTTGTTAACTTTTTTTGTGGTTTTTTCGACCGTGCACCTGTATACATCAGCTGAAGAATCTACTATTAAAAGTAGCGAAACCTTAATCGCGTCGCCATCCATAGCGAGCGCTAGCCCCACCATATCGCCGCAACCAACCCCGACACCGCTGTCGTACTTCATCAATCAGGCCAATTCGGTACTCAAGAAATCAGCGCCACTGCGCTATACAATGCGCAACAATGTTTTGAAGCGCAAGGAAATTGCTTTAGCATATCTCAACCAAACAACGCAT
This sequence comes from uncultured Candidatus Saccharibacteria bacterium, assembly GCA_964534385.1. Lineage (GTDB taxonomy): Bacteria > Patescibacteriota > Minisyncoccia > 2-02-FULL-40-12 > IGHO2-01-FULL-4-A > CAYUQA01. The sequence goes on from CAZHOA010000033.1 coordinate 4,673, forward strand.
CAGGTATTCGAAAAACGATTTTGGTTGTCCGAAGATGATATCAAAAAAAATGCCAAGCTGAACATGGTTACATTGGAACCCGAAGATCAGGCTACAACCCCATTGACAATTGTGCGCTGGTGGAACAGCTTTAATAGCTATTATGAGACGACAGATCCGGCTATCATAGTAGTAGGAAACAAATATCTCTTGCCGAGCAATACCCTGAAAAATCTTCCCGAACAAAGCAAAACAAAATATACATCGATTATATACACACCCTATTCACCGGCATTAGAAAATAGCGAGCTTATCAACCGCGGCAAATATTATCTGGACGCTCAGGTCGACCAGGCATATCAGGAGCTCGATCGGAGCCACGTCCTATCTATTATAGACCAGAAACCGATCACCACAGTTGCCGCCAAAGATTTTGTCAAAAGTATTCTCGTCATCGAACACATTGATCCGGATCAGTTCAACATCGCCGACGATGGCGGTAAAGAGCTAACCGAACGGACGTTGACCATTATCGGAGCCAACCAAGATCACTCATATCGCTACACCGGTTCGCCAGCCGGCGCGAACGGCCTGGCGCAGTTTATAGAACCGACATACAATACACTTGTCAAACAATATCCGACGGCACATCTGATTAAAAATTATAACCTCGGCATGGCTGACCACGTCAATGCCATCAAGGCCATGGTTCTTTTTTTCGATGCACACAAGAAAAGTATTCAAAATGGCATCAGTGACAATACCGCTCGACAGCTTGGCATCACCGAAGAGATGCTCGCCGCCGCCTATAACGGAGGGAGTAGACGAGTCGTGCGTTCGGTTAATACGTATGGCCTCAGTTGGATTTCACAACAGCTAGACATTCCGGCCAAGAAAGCAATCTTTCGTCCCGAAACCATCGACTATGTTAAAAAGTTCCAATCCATCCGACAACTTATCGGGCTATTGTGATCCTATATTCTTTATCTATTTAATTCATGGCATTTTTTGCTAGAATTGATTCATATGGAAAAATCAGAAAAAAATCCAGATTTTTTAAAACAGCGTTTTAGCGGACTTTATAGAAGTCCGGAAGTAAAAAACTCAGTAAGACGTACCGAGACAAGGACTGGCGAAAAACTCACAGACAATCCAGAGACCCATATCCAGAACTACCTCGACCGTTTCAAGGAGATTATCGAACGCACAGACCCGAAAGACAAAGAGCGTGGCATCAACGCGCTCAAGAAAATACTTATAGACAAATACATCATCAGAGTCGAGGACATTCCAGAGGCATATTGGCAAGCACAGATGCGTGTTGTCCGTGAACGCGGCGAAGCCGGCGATTGGGATAGTCTGCCTGAAGATCAAAAACTTGAATTCAAACAAAAGCATCTGGTCATAACCAAGGAAGATCAAAAAGGCAGCCTTGAAGAATGGATTGACTATTTAGCTTCCGATAGGTCTGCCTATCTGCCGGATTATCTCAAGTATTGGTCATTTCAGGGCATGTTACAGCTTGAACGCTATGAAAAAGCCAATAAAGAACACAATACTCCCAGTAGATTTCCCAAACGACCGACAGGAAAACAACGCTCAGTAAAAATGTTCCCGGAAGTCAACGCCCGAGGACTTGAGTTTATTGCCCAGGCGTACAAGACCGAATCAGCACAACAATCAATCGATTTCAGATATGATATTCCCAAGGAAGCCAGGGAACAATTTTCTGAATATCTCAGAGCAAAAGACTTCCGTGCCATCTATGGTTGGGTCCAGGAATATATGCCGCCAATCAGTGAACAGGAAATGAAAACCACGGAGGGAGAATGGATTGAATATCCGCAAAATAGCGATCCAAAGGCATTGACAGAACAATTACAAGGCAAAGGATCCGGCTGGTGTATTGCCGGAGAAAATCTCGCCGAAGAATATCTCACCAGAGGCAATCTGCATGTTTATTATACCAAAGACAGAGAGGGGAAGTTGAGTATCCCTCGGGTTGTCATTGTTGAAAAAGATAATCGCGTCACGGAAGTGCGTGGCATTGAGTGGCAGGAAAATATCGACGACAATATCAAAGCAACAAATATTATAGGGGATAAACTACGACAGTTACCGGCCGGTGAGGCTTTCACGGACATCGATCGCGATACAAAACAGCTGACCACTATCGAACACAAATCATCGACTGGCGAAATACTTTCTCGAGACGATCTTATCTTTCTGTACGAGATAGAAAGACCAATTACTTATTTCGGCTACAAACCAGATCCGCGTATCGCCGAGTTGCGCAATCGACGAAACCAAGAAGAGGACATGCTCGTCATTTTTGAATGCACCAGAGAACAGATTGCTCACGTGCCCGATGAGATAAACGACAATACCAAAGCCTACGTGGGACCGATTTGTCAAACAGTCATCGATTCAAAAACTGACAAAGAAGAAGTAGCACCAAAATATCGAAACATCTTCAAAAAGATTGGCCATCTTGAACATGT
>CAZHOA010000033.1:7252-8318 GCA_964534385.1 uncultured Candidatus Saccharibacteria bacterium
AAATCAACAATTCCGGATTTTAGACTCTCATCCACCACAAAAAAAGATTTTTTTGACCCCAATACCGTGAAATAAGCCTATTTTTTATTATAATTCACGGTTATTTGACAATAAGAGTTAACTTTACTATACTTGGCTTATATGGCTAGGACGCTCAATGTATACAAAAAAGTAATCGAACTTCGCGAGCGCTATTACCAGGCCCTACCAGGAAAGGAATCATTACTCAAGATGATCTCGCAGGCGGAAATTCCGGAGCAAGTGTACAACTCCAACGCTATCGAGAACAGTACACTTTCATTGGAAGAAACGGAAAAAATTCTTCTTCAGATCGACCTTGACCGGTTTGTTTCCGAGCGCGAGCTCTTTGAAGCGAAAAATCTCGCACGCGTGGTTGAATATATCGACAACCGAGCGAAAGAGCAGGAGCTTACCGAAGAGGTCATTTTGTTCTTACATAAAATGCTCATTTCCAATATTCGCGATGAAATCTCCGGAAAATTCCGCCAAGGCGAGGAGCGCGTACGCGTAGGTACGCATATCGCGCCTCATGCATCCGAAATTCCCGAACTCATGAAAAAGATGATCGCGGAATACAATGCCTCGAGCCATGAACATATCGTGCGGAGGATCGCCCGTCTGCACCTGGCCTTCGAATGGGCGCATCCATTTATTGACGGTAACGGCCGGATCGGCAGGGCGATCAATAATTATCTGTTTATCCGTGAAGGCTATGTACCCATCAACATCAAATTCATTGATCGCGCCAGATACTATGACGCGTTCCAAGAATTCCAAACGAATAACAAAACATCGGTCATGGAAGAAATAGTCGGTCGTGCGCTTACTAATAGCTATCACAAGCGGCTAGCGTATTTGGAACATAAGAGAATCGTTTCGCTCTCCGAATATGCCAAAGACAGTCGTCTCTCTCACTCGAACGCGCTCAATAAAGCAAAACGTCAAACCATCGAAGCATTTATCGAAAAAGGCGATTGGAAGGTCGGCGTATAAATAACATGACGAAAATCAAGAATACCACTCTCAAAAAGAAGGTCTTCGTAGC
>CAZHOA010000034.1:0-8175 GCA_964534385.1 uncultured Candidatus Saccharibacteria bacterium
GTACTACCGTAACAGAAATTTTTTCCTCACTCCATTCAGCACGAAGAACCCGATCTATCTCATGCTCGATCGCATCTGCGTGCTTACGCTGCTCCTGAGTTAAAGAATCCCTCAATTCCGCCTTTGTAACTGCCATGTCTATAACTTCTCCTTATTTAAAAAATTTTCAAGTTTTAGCTTCCTATATTATATAACCAATTAACATATATGTCAAATAAAAACGCGCTTGGGCGCGTGGTGGGGTGTGTATGCGATTTAAAAATCAGCTTTTGTTTCAGCTACGCGGCGTTCTTCAAGCTCTCGTATATCAGTATTGGGTAGCGGATAGTCATAAAAGATGCGAGCGCTGCAGACATCGCACATATGACAGAATGCCGCAAGCTCCGACATGACTCTACGATTCGGGTTATAGTCATGCGATTCACCTTCTGTATATTGTATTGCTTGGACAATGTGTTCAGGCAATACTAAGCCATACTCTGCTATTTTGGCGAGCCGAAATTTTTGACATGCTTGTTTCGTTTCAAAACCGTGTTTGGTGTGCAGCTGTCCATCTGGCCCTAATTCGTATTTCCATGGTTTTTCAAAATCATGGAAGAAGAGCGTCAATAGCGCATCGGATAGGGTAAAGGGTACCGGACGTTTGTGGTATAATTTATCGGTAAACAATGTGTAAAATTCATAAGCAAGGTACATGACCTCGGTTACGTGGTCTAGGTAGCCACCGGACCAGTTCTGGTGGTTATGGCGTGAACCCGGCGCTTGACTAAAAAGTTCCCAATTGGCAGAAACTATGTGGTGACAGACTGACCCACATGGTTCGGCTATCGCATTAATAAGGCGCCACAGTCTAAAGGCTTGCCATTTATAGTCAAACGATTCTTGAGTGTGCTGATCATCGGTCGTCATAATGCAATCCCTCCAAAGCTATTTTGACATCAAAGAACCAAAATAAAAATACCATTAAAATGGTATTTTGTAAATGCGATAAAGGCACTGGCCAGCCTGGCGAATAAAAAAAACAAAACCCTTCGTGAAGAAGGGTGAGAGATGGAGATGCTGGGTATTGAACCCAGGTCCAACCGATCCTATAAGCATCGGGTCATCGGAGTGTCTTTCGCATGGTTGGTTTTCACTCCTCGCCGCACCCAAGACCAGCTGTCGAAGCCGTTTCATCCCCACCGGAAACTTTTTATAAAAATCTCTGGTGGAGAGCTGTGATCGATTCGTCGATCACAGCAATGAACTATATTATCGTTTCAAGAAATCAGACTGCGCGTCGAGTAATTCCGCAAACCATCGCGGCTCAACGATTGTTAATCCGGTTTCTCGCATGCGTACTGCAGCCTGTTCAATCACTGGATTGTCGTCTGTGATCGAACGGCTGATGAGTTGGCTATATATCTGTTCTATCGTTGATGCCAACTCGAAACATTCTTTTGTAGTATCGCCGGTGAATGAAAACACCGGTTTCACAAACCCGCCCTGGCCTTTTTTGTTTTTCATAAACAACCTCTGAAAAAAAATTGGGACACAAGGTATGTGACACGTGTTTTCTCCTTTTTTAATTTTCTATTTTTAAATCCCTACCGCAACGATCAAAGATTGATCGCTCTGGTAGGGGCACCAAATGTGATGGTGCAATATATGTGCCGGAGAGAGTGTAGGCCGCTTGGACTACACTTATCCATTTCAATCCGCGGATTGTTAATGGACTATCTGGTACCTGACCAGTCTCTCGTTGGCCGTAATGCTTTGCTAATTTGGGAGGCCTGGCAAGGATGCCCTATTGCCACCATGAGAATGTAGACCCAGACTCAGTTACGGTCTCAGACCCAGACGAGCTTTCCCCTGCAGACTCAGACGCAGCCCTGTTTAAAGGGTGTCGGGGAAAACTCCGAGTTTTAAAGTACCTATAAGAGGTGCTGGATTTGCATCCTATGCCTTTTAATCTATCCTCGATGCACTGCATCGGGATAAATAATTGGTTCATGGTGGCAATAGGTACGTATGCACGATGCGTACAACTCTTTTTCGAGAGTTGTATTCTCGGCCGCGACTACCTTTGAGCACAGAAGAGAGAGCCTCGAGGATCTCGACTGCGAAAGGCTGTTACGTCACGAACTCAATCGTGCATACGTCGCACCATTGCCAGGTCGGGTGCCGCGGGGAAAGATTCATCCCGCGGCGGGTGTAGCCTAATCCGTGCGCACTCTCAGGGTTGCCAGCTCTTGCTGGGCCTGTTGGCGCAACGTTTCGGCTTCGGAACGCATGCGTTCGACCTCCCGAGCGTAGGCTTCGCGGGCCGCATTGTACTCGGCTATCATCGCGAGCCATTTGCTTTCACGCTCGGCCCGAATCTGTTCCACCTCCGCCGCATGCTTTGCAGCCGCGATCTGGTAGATGCCGTACTCGGCCTGATACCGACGCTCTTCGGTCAGGTTGTATGCCCTGACGGCGTCTTTAATCTGCTTCTTACAGCCGTTAAGCTGCTTTTGCAGATCGGTATACTCAGCCTGCAGCTCATCACGGAATTGGATGAAGACTGCGACGGACTCTTGCGAGTAGGTTGCTCTCCAGGAGGTCACGATCATGCCGGTCTGAACCATTTGCTCAGAATCGCGCGGCAAAGCATCAACCAGCTTCCGGAAAAAGCTGCCTTGCTCGGAGAGGAGTTTGCCGATGGCCGCGGCTCTGCTGTTCAACTCGTTCGCTCTTTTCCAGAATTCGAACGGGAACTGCACCTCGGGCTTCAGGTTGGCGTGCATCTCGTCGATGTTGCTCAAATCCATGAATACCTTTGTGCTGCAGACTGTGCCGATGGCGGCTGGTGCCGGTTTCTCGGGTGCCGGTGGGAGCTTTGGCTCTGGCTCACGTGTCGGTTGCGGCGGCGCTACGGGCATTGTCTTAGTCACGAAGGACGTTAGACTAATGTTCTCGAGCTCGTCTCGCAGCCGATTGTACATTTTCAAGCCGTGCATGAGGGTCGCGGTTTGCGCATTCCGCTCGGCTACGCCGGCGTACTCCCTCAGGGTCTCGACCGTGATTGTCTCAGGTTCGACAATCTGCGGGAGACTACCACCCGGGCCAATGAAGGTATATGCCTTCTTGTGGATGCCGGCCGTGGCATTCGTGACTTTGGCAGAGAATTCATCATTCCTCTGCTTGTTTTCCGCCTGAATCCGAGCCACCTGGCTGGGGCTGACCCCGCCTTCGGCTACGAAAAAGGTCGGCACACTCGGTCCAAAAATTCTTTCCAAATTTTTCATTTTCATTCCTCCGCTTTTTGCTTTTTTAAAATTCTTGCTTCTTTAGACATCTCAAGAGGGATGCTGTATCTCTCCTCAGATGTCCCGAGAAGGACACCAGAAATATAGTGTGCGTGTGCAATAACGTTACCACAGGTTATTGATGCACAATGATTCTTTAGGTGATTTTTAATGCGACATAAGCTGTGTAGAATGTACAACAAGAAGGTCGCAGTTCTTGAGGCCAAGACGCCGTTCCCGGGTGTGGGGCAGATATCCAATAATACCGGACATCTGGATGGGCACGCTGAGCAAATACTCAAGTGCTGTTAAAACCAAACCAGAACTGACATCCCAGAGTGCTCTCGAGAGCAAGCCCTCGGAAGGCTTAATATGAAGAAACAACAGCAAGATAACGCTTGATCTCTCTCATCAGGCGCTCTCTTACTTCAGCTTACACAGGTATTATACACGCCCGAATATATTTGTCAAGAGTCAATGACAAAATGTATAAAAATAATTAAAAAACCCTTATTTTAAAAGTATTTTTGGTAATTTTATCTGTAAAAATGTGATAACAATTATCAAAATGGCAATAAAAAAGGGGTGTCGACGCCAGGTCTTCACCCTCAATTGTCCTTTCGACCTTTGCAGGTCGAACTGTCAGCCATATCCGTCACAAACACACCTCGGTAACATGCATTGTTATCCGTATGTTTATGTTGGATCTGGCTCTTTCTTATTTTTCAATCAATCGATCATTCCGCATCTTTTGGCCGCGTGTATAGATTTTGGCCATTTTTGCGGTGTTGTGCCGTTTTAACATCAGCTCGATCAAATACGGAATCGCTTTGCTGTGCAACCAGCTGACGTTCGTCGGCATTGGTTTTTTGTTTACCATGTTGGCCTTTTCTGAATATTTATCCAGAATCTGTCTTCAAATCAGGCCGCATGGCGCTTTGGTACCTCGGGTTTGTGCCATTCTTCTAGTATATACTAAAAAGAATGGGTTCTTTTACCATAGTCCCATCTGGCACCCCCGCATTTTTCAGAATTTTGCTAAACATTTAACCCCTTTCAATTTTTTTAAAAAAACAATGTTCTTTGTCCTGCCTACCATCTCTCGGTAGTATGCCCCGGCTCCGAATGGCCGGGGTGCATACTCCGGAGCTGTCACCAGCTCATATAGGCACCTCCTCAGAGTTGATAGGATAGTATCAATTATACCAAATTATTAGAAAATGTCAATGGCGATAGACATTTTCAAAATCGGAGCTATTTTAACACTGACCACAGCGTGTTGAAGATAGCACGCATGGTATTGGCGATTTCTTTGCTCTCGATGAGAATACCGATCGGTTTTGCGGTATGATAGGTGAAAAGTGCGACCTTTTCTTCGAAGATATTGAGATCCGCATCGATCGGAAATTGATCGGGGTGCATAAACTTGGCCGTCCGAAGCATAGTTGAGTCGGATGCATTATCCACTGGTCCGGCTTGGCGGGTGTAGATAACGTAGCTTTGGATGCCTTTGGCAATGCGTCGCTGAGTGTATTCCTGCTCATTGTTAGGAAACATTTGGAATAGTTTATCTAAATTAACAAAGCCTTGAATTTTTTTGTCCTTTGTCTTTAAAAAATCCTCACGAATGGCGGTGGTACCTTCGACGCCCTCGAAAAAACGTACTTTGGGGCGCTCGCCGGCGCCGGCGAATAGGTCTTGTAATGCCGGCAGAATGCGCGTAATCTCATTTTTTTTGAATTGAATCTCCTGTTCAAAGGCATTCAAGAGCGTCGATAAGCGGTCGGGTGTCTCGGGAACATAAAAAGTCTTTTTGCCCTTTTCGACTTCGCTCATGAGGCCTTTGCTCTTGAGCGATTCGATCTGTACGTAGGTCGTCGGGCGATTGATGCCCGCTTTCTGAGCGATGTGCTGGACCGTATCCGGACCTAACTCAAGCGCGGCCAGATACACACGCGATTCTTTGTCGGATAGACCTAGGCTCTGAAGTTCTTTTTCATACATAACAAAAATATATTATAAACGTATTTTACTCTGAAACCGGATCGAGAGCAATGGCTTGCATCATTTTTTTAAACAATGGTAAGCTAGGTATACTATGGCGCTGCCTAAAGAACACTTGAGTATACCCGAAAGAGAAAATACACCCGAGAGCACGTGGGAACCGCGTTTTAAATCTGCGGCAAAAGCAAAAGAACAGGAATTAGTGTTAGTGGAACACCCCTTAGAGGAGTTGCCAGTTAGGCAGGAACGTGATTTTTTGAGTATGAGAGGTTATGAAGATCATAGAATCACGATTTTTAATAAGTTTCTTACCGAGAATCTCAAGGTTTTACGTACGGATATATACAACGGGCTGGAGCAAGCTGTGCGCGAAAATAAATTCCAAAAGATGGCCAAAATGCAGAATGACCTTGTTCGTGCCGGTTTGCAAATGAGAGCAAGCGATATAAAGAATCTCATTGCGATTATTAATACTCTATTCCAGCAGGCATACCAGAAAAAATATCGTGTTCAGCCGATGGTAACTAAAAAAGGCGAACGTTTATTTTTTACCGTAGAACCCAAGGGCATTATCAGCGCGATAGACGCGATACGTTCGCGCTTGAGTAACAAACCAAATGGATTACGAGAATACTCCCAGGCTATTTTTATCAACAATCATCTGGATGCTGTTGCTGCCATCGATGCGTTGGAATTATTATATAAACAGGTTGGCGAAACCTTGGATGTTGCTTTGATGAATCTCATACAAATCAAGTCATGGCCGCCTGACGATGCGGGTGTTAAAGTCATCCACGACCAACACATAGATTGGCTGCGTAATTTGGTGACGCGCGAGCAATTCGAACGCTCCGAGCAGCTTGATCGACTGGACATCTCTCATGTGTATAATGACCTCCTGCCCTTTGTGAAGAGATTTGAAGAAGTGGCCTTTGAGCTTTTGCTGCGACTTGATGAAGCTGAGCCGCCTTTTATGGAATTGGTTGATGCTATGGTAAAAACTTTGGGACTCGAAGAATTCTCCAAGGCACAACGTGGCTGGCTGGTGCGGCATGGTGATACTATTCACAGAATGTTTGAGAGTTTTGTTCGCGAGTTGCGTGACGCAAAATTAATACCTGACGATACCGAAATCACCCAAGCTTTGAGGGCGCAGATTGACACTGTGCTAGCTGATTGGAAAGCCCATGCGCGTCAGAGTATTTCCGTTCCCGAGGCTAAATCGATCATTATGGTTGGCGCGCAGCAATATAGTGTCAGATCGGTAATGTTTGCCGAATCACGGGTTCTGTTGGCGTTCTAATATTTGACTTTTTATTTAACTTAATATATGTTGCGATCAGCACATAGGAGAATATTTTTATGAACAATAAGCAGTTTTTAGAAAAAATTGCCGATGTAACCAGGACTCAGACAATAGTCAATGACGGTTCGGTTGTAGCGGCCGAGTCTTCAGATGAAACTATGACTGAAGCCGATTTACTCTTAGCCTATCGAGAGCAGCTTCGTGGCCGTATGCCTCAGATTAAAAACATTCTTGATCGGAAGAAGGATGGTAGTATATCTAGAGAAGAGGCTCGATCACAGATGCATGCAGTCGTTGAGAATCTTCTGGGCGCAGTGCGCCAAGATAGCGAGAGCGAGTATGGTAAATTTGAGGAATAGAAGTCTGTCTTGTATTGTAGGTTTAGCGATTTAAAAAAACCGTATCACAACGGTTTTTATTATTATCCAAATCGAGCAAAACCAAAATCGCCGAGGTCTATGGTACTTTCTCCTGTGTTGATCAGTTCCACTAGCGCTTCGCCAATCGCGGCTGAATGTTTGAAGCCATGTCCGGAACAGGGCGAGACAAGTACGACTCGTGGCATGTCTGGATGGCGATCAATAATGAAATTACTGTCGGGCGTAACGGTATACAAGCAGGCAGTAGCTCTTAGGCATGTGCGTTGAAGTTTCGGTAGAAATCGACTGATGTAGGTGTCATAGAGATGGTCGATATCACGCTGCCGTATCGAACGATCAACATGGTCGGGGTCGACGGCGCTGTCATATTGCGAAACTGCTACCTTGACGCCATTGCTGTCAATGCGCGGAAAGCCATACAACGAATCCTCGACATCATGGTACAGCCATATGAATACCGGAAAACTCTCCACATCGAACATTGCAGGCGATGCCGGTTCAAACCAACAGACCAATTGGCGATAGACCTTGAGGAGCTCTCGGTATCGATATTTCAAAGGCGTAAACATATTGATCCATGGTCCGGCGGTGACGATGACATGATCGCAGCTGTAGATGGATTTGTTGGTAATAACCGTACAGCCGTTTGATGCGGGTACGATGTTGATTACACGCTCACCATAGTACGTGGCGGCGCCATGGTTTTTGGCGAGTGATAGATTGGCGGCGATACATGCTTCGGGCCGCAAAAATCCGCCGCCATATTCGTAATACCCGATTTCATTGCCGGCGTAACGGAACTGCGGCAAGGCTTTGGCTAGATCATGGCTTGGCATAATGCTAGAGCCAATGTTGAAACGTTGGGCAAGCTCGACCGTACTCGTGAAAAATGCAGATTGTCGAGTGCAGTCCGGTTCAACGATGAGCGCACCGCATTTTGTGAGGAGTTCGACATTCAGACCGCGCTCGATATCTTGCCATATTTGATATGAACGTGATGACAGTTTAGTGTAGGTTTCGCCTTCGCCGCATGCTCGCCGAATGATACGAGTATCGCCATGCGACGATCCAAATGTGTGCGGTGGGTAAAATTGATCAATGCCGATGACGTTTACATTGGCACGGGCACACTGATACAAGGCAGCGCTGCCCATTGCGCCGAGACCGATAATAACGACGTCGTATGTGTTAGCCATGGTACCTCGAAAACATCCGT
>CAZHOA010000035.1:0-8147 GCA_964534385.1 uncultured Candidatus Saccharibacteria bacterium
TTAGCTGAACAAATATTTTATATTCACAGCATTATCCCCTCTCGGGGATTTTTTACTATATAGTCTAGACAATAAAAAACTACCGAAGCGAATGGATCGCCTGGTAGTTAGAATAGTCTGATCGAACCGTTTATGATTTAGAACACGAAGAACGGATCGAACCAGATTGGGCTGACATACAACGGATCACAATAATAGGATCCATAATACAGCGGCGGAAAATACGCCGGCTGTATGTATTCGTAGACTGGTACGCAACAGTAGCCCCAGTCGTCGTAATATACCACTTCCTCAGTCACAACTTCGACCGGAACCGTAGTATATCCGGTATCGCTGTACTGAGTGGCTTGAGCAGCCTCTATCTCGGCCCGTGCTTGAGCTTCGAGCGCATCCTCTTTCAGGGACAGCGCCTCGTACTCAAGGATCGCTTTTAGCACCTGGCCGCCCTTGAGAACAACATCGTCAATGACATTCTCGCCGGGGAATTGGCCATAGCCGAGCTCATTTACATGAAGATTGGAGTTCACGATGCCAATCAGCTCCAACCATATGGCGTTATTGATAAGGGTAAACTCCCAACCCGGGGTTGTCGTATCGAATCGCTCATCCATGAGCAGGTTCAAAAACGTCATCAAAACCGGATCGATACCCTTCCTCTGAGCTACGGCAACGCGCAGGTCTTCCCAGCGCGGATTGGCAATGTAGAGATGCCAGGCATCCGGATCGAGCGTATGGTACTGAGAGAATGCAAATTCACCAGTCCGCAGATCAACTCTGCTGAAAATATCGTAGAGCTGGGCGAATTCGGCATTCACGGCACAGAACTTGCGCCAGGTATCAATGCCTACATCTGTCGGAGAATAAAATATATTACCCCGAATATTCTCCACTCTGATGAGCTGGGACTTTTCCATGTACTCAAGAATGTTCTTGAGGCAGAATTGATCACCAGCTTCGAGGAAGAATGGATACCTCTTGCCATTGTTGACCATCTCTCTCAACAATAGGATTGTACAAAATGTCTCCTGATGCTTAGTGGTCAGAACATATTGCTGCTTGACTGTTGTTGACATTATGTTCACCTCCTACTTTCTGCGACCGAAGGACGGTGCGGGTCGTACCGCGGGTGCCTGTCGTGCTGCCTGGGCATTTTGTGTTTGTTTAGGTGCAACACCAGCCGGTGGCCCTTGTCGTACCGCGGGTTGCGTAACCACAGGTCTCTGCGGTGCTGCCGGGGTACCAAATCCACCGGTTCCAACAGGTTTATTCGCATCCCGAGTTTGCATCGGAACTTGAGATTTCTGAGCACCGGTCAAAGCCGGCTGCTGCAGAGTCTGTGTCTGTCTCACGGGCAAATTCGGTATGACTTTGCCCTGGTTTGGCGAAACAGCTCGCGGCTGGATCGTGGGCTGTTGTATTCGCTCAGTACGTACTGCGGTCGAATACGTTCGAGTGACGGTACGATATTGAGTTGCCGGAACCATCCGATAACGGATATACGTCCTCGGATAGTATCCATAGTGGTACGGGGAGACATATATCCGATGACTCGGTGTGAATAGCCAAGCCAAGAATAGTGCTTCACCCAATGAAAAATGTGACCTATATACATACCCGGGACCATAGACATTGGCATGTCCTATGTATTGGGTATCGTAGCCTCCATTTACACCTTGCATTTGCAAGGTAGCGACCTCTTGCTCGTTACCATTTGCCAAAATGGCAGTGAGCGACAGGCAACGCTGACTTGGATCACCGTATTCGGTAACCCGTATATAGTCGACGTTGCCATCTTTGTCCAGGTCTAGATTATTGATGGACCCCGGACTATTGAGTTTTGCTTCCAATTCTTCGGCATTGCGGCATGTCTTGAACAGCGCCAGCACTGCCGTAGGATCAAGCATCTCCTCACCAACATTTGTTGCCACTGTAGCCGCAGCAGGCTGAGCTGCATAACTTGGTGGATTGGCCGCCGGATAATAGTGATGAACCACGTGACGGTCACCACAAGCCAACGAAGTCAGCACGGCAAGCATCAAAAACAAGACTACGAACGACGGACTTTTTCTTGCTATCATTTTGCATTCTCCTTAAGAAATTTTTGTTATTTTTCAAAAATCACACGTATACCAACATCATACGTTGCTGGTCAATTATAGCCTAAAGATTAAAATATGTCAAATGCGGTCGGATGGACCTGTTGACTATTGCCTTCTCGAGACTATTGTCGATGACGAAAACGTTCGACCATAATGGTCTTTAATATTTTGAGGCCGTGGCGCCAATTAATCTTTTTGCCGTCTTTGTAGCCACGGGGATAATAGTGAATCGGCACATCATAGGTATGATAGCCGAGTTTTAACGCCTTACAGATCAGCTCATTATCAAAATCAAAGTCATGCGTTGCGACACTTATCCGGCGAACGAGCTGCCTGCTGAATACCTTGTAGCAGCCTTCGTATTCTCCGGCATCGTTCCAGTACAGCCAATTCGTCAGCTGCGTGATCGCGTGATTGCCGAACCAGCTCAACCAATACTGAGACTTCTTCTTGCGTTCATCGCGCGAGGGTGCGATGCGGACACCGAGCACTATTTCGGTCTTCCCTTCTAGGATCGGCCGCACCAAACGCGGATAGTCATTGGGATCATATTCTAAATCAGCATCTTGTATCATCACCATATCGCCGGTCGCGGCAGCAAAGCCGGTTTGTAACGCACCGCCCTTGCCTAGATTCTTACGATGAAAGATATACCGCACGCCATGAAGATTTTTGATAATATCGCGCGTGCCGTCCGTTGAGCCGTCGTCGACGATAATAATCTCCTTTTCGATGCCGGACAGAACAACGGCCTGAACACGATCAATGACTTCGCGTATAGTGGCGCGCTCATTGAAGCACGGGATTACGATTGAGAGTTTTTGATTATCTGGCATGATTTTTTATTTTGTTGAGTTATATCGGTTGAGCTATAAATGATGGATTTTTTCGAGAATGCGGGGAAGATTTGTCACTGCATCGTAGCCGGCATTTAAAAACAGGAGTGTCGCGATGCTGATTACTGCTCGTTTGTGAGATAACCACACGGTGCGATAATACGTCAGTGCATAGGCAGCGCTCACAGCAAAAAATGGATAGCACAAAAAGCGATAGCGAGTTTCGACGACAACGCCGACGATAGCCAACGGCATAGCAATCACAAAAAGTATAAAATAGGACAAAAGCGAACGCTGAATGTGCCTGTCATAATACAACGCATAGAGTCCCACAAAACCACACCCGAATAAGATCACGGAATACAATGCAGAACTAATCAGCGTGACGCCCTTACTAAAACCATGCAAATGAAACCAAAAGCCAGTCGGCCGAGCAAAACTAAAGTACAAAGAAATACGCTTGAAGGTCAGCTTTGCGAACGAGACCGGACTGTGACGGATAAACTGCACCGCGTCATGCGTCGCACGCGTGTTGGCCTCAAAAAAACCATAGTCCTGA
The DNA here is from genome assembly GCA_964534385.1 of uncultured Candidatus Saccharibacteria bacterium. Classification (GTDB taxonomy): domain Bacteria; phylum Patescibacteriota; class Minisyncoccia; order 2-02-FULL-40-12; family IGHO2-01-FULL-4-A; genus CAYUQA01. The sequence continues at coordinate 3,495 of CAZHOA010000035.1, forward strand.
ACATAGCGATCCAGCACCGCATAACCGCCCTGCTCGCCATCGGCACCCGGATGATTGCCGGTTAAGAGATTGTAACCGGAGGCGGCATTAAGCGGAACGAAAGTATCATAGACGAGGTAGTTGCGAACGATCCACGGTGAGAATAGCACCGCTATGATCAAGGCAAGACCGACCAGATGTCGCCAGTCGCGATAGAACATCATTATTGCAATAGGGATACCCAGGAATGCCAGCGGAGTACGAACCAGAACCCCGATACCCAGCGCAACGGCGATACTGACGGCCATATGCCAATCGGGTGCGTGATGATAACGAAACGTAAGATACGCAATCAGTATAATAAAAAAGACGGCCAGCATTTCTGTCATGAGCATCGCTTGTATTGTGATCAGATCCGGTGAAAAACCAATCAAAGCGGCGGCAATGTAGCCCAGACGATTATTCCATCTGTCGCCGCATATCAGCTGTGATAGGTAGAACATAAGATACGCCGAGAACGATAGTAAAAAAGCTTGCAGAAACCAGACAACGATATATCGATGACCAAAGATGCCATATATACTAGCCAAAAAAATTTCATAACCCGGACCGACACGGATGATGGCCGGGTCTCGAAACAATGGAACGTCAATTAATTCTCGATAACCATGACCCTGCACCATATTCCAGGCGATACTATCATAGGCTGCCGCATCGACCGATGGTCTGATGTGAAAATATAAAGAATATGAAAAAGCGCATATGAAAACGAGAAAACATAACAAAAAAAGCTTCCACCGCTGATTGTGGCCTAGAGACATGATGTCCCGAATATACCATATCTTTTTGACAAACAGAAAGCGGTGCTATGGTGGAACGACTATTAATTGATTTCATCAAACCGGGGCAAAATAAAAAGGAGTAGCTGTACTCCTTTGATCTAGCACGATGTCATAGTTTCACTGCCATAGCGCATAGTCAGTCCTGCATGCACGGAATAGCAGCATTGACCTTCCCATGCCCTGATATCCTGCAACATTTTCTGGTACATATGAGTAAACCGTACCTTTGTCATGTCGGGGGTATCATCGCTGAGCACAACTTTGACCAGCATATATTCAAGACTATGCCAATCAAACTCAATACTACATTCAACATGCAAGCTAGCTATTGCGTCTCTTAAGATATGTTCGAGCCTCTGTACATCTTTATCAAGCAGTGCTATCTGGCGACCATATGACATCAGCATTGTTTTTGCTGATGCACTACGCTGCGCCGGCTCAAAGAAATGCACGAGCTGGATGTCTTCGATTATCGTCGCGACACCGCGCACTTCGGCCATGATTTCCTGAATGTTCCTGGCAACATCGGGCCGCAGCAGCCATGCATCGTACGGCCGCGCCGGCGCGTCTTTGCTATGCATCCAAAAGGCAAGACGGTTGCGAACAATACCTAGCAAAAGCTTCCTATCGGCAACAGATAACCGCACAGGTTCCTTTGGGACAGCAAACCCCGACGACACTGAGTCTGTCGTGCGCATATCAGGATCCAGAACAGCACTTAAGCAACGGCACACGGCAACACTCTCAAGTGTCGGCTGTGGCAACCACTGCGAGACGACATGCTTCAGCATTAACGTCTTTGTCTTGGCCAGATAGACCGTGTCATCGCGGTAACTACGCGGCGACCGGACTACTAACTGAATATATAGATCCGCCAGGACACGGCAAAAATCATAATATATTTGAGGTGCTATTTTCTCTTGTTCGCCATAATACGCCTGCTGGAGCAGGCTCAAAATAACTATGCATTTATCATCATCGGCATCAGCCGCCAGAGCAGTCTCAATAAAAATCCGCTGCAACTCTTGTTTCGTTTCCGTATCAGATATTATTACGGATTCAAGCGCCCTTTTCACTCCAGTAGTCTGCATATTTTTCTCACTCCCTTGCCCTGTCTTGATTTTGAAATGATCTCTACCAAACGTAACCGAACGTGATGAAAGAGAGATGAATCAGAGCAAGGTTTTGGTCCGTACGAGATGTTGTTCAGCATCCGTGATAATACGCGCCATCATAGCAACAGCCTCTATCGGATGCTGGCCGCGAGCTGTTTCCTCGGATAGCATGACAGCATCGGTGCCATCGAGAATCGCATTAGCCACATCGGACACCTCGGCACGGGTCGGTTCTAAATGTTCGGTCATAGACAAGAGCATTTGCGTTGCAGTAATGACCGGTTTTTTGGCCATATTCATTTTGTTAATAATCAGTTTCTGTGCAAAAGGTACCTCCTCGAGTGGAATATTTAAACCAAGATCACCCCGACCGATCATTACCGCATCAGCAACCTCTATAATACTGTCAATATTATCTACGCCTTCACGACGTTCGATTTTGGCGATAACCGCAATAGTTCCATGGCGGTTTACGATCTCTCGACGCAATTCTCGGATATCATCAGCGGAACCGACATAGGATAAGACAACATAATCGAGCTGATGTTCAATGCCAAACGCAAGATCATTGAGATCTTTCTCGGTAATAACCTTGGCAGCGCTAGGATCGAGAGCATGACCCTCTTCGGTTTTCATACGCGGTCCGGATAGGTCCTGCAAGATGGGTATGCGTTTACCTAAAGCTTTGGCGACACTACGAATCATTGCAATGTATCGAGCATGTTCGTCGTGCGTACCCCACGAAAAATTAAGCCGGGCAACATCCATACCCGCTTGCATCATCTGCTGTAGTATTGTTTCATCATTGCATGCCGGACCAATAGTTGCCACAATCTGCGCGCGCTCTACAGGAGCATTATTATGCTCCATAATTTTTGTATCCATATACACATATACTCTAATCGAATCTGACCTTTTTGCAATGCCAGATGCTATAATTTCAAACTCGAAGGCGGAGGCGAATCCTTTTGAGAGACGTCGCTGTGCGACGCGGGTCAAAAGGGTCCGCGAAGCTCGGGTTGAGTCGGTGGAGATGAGATGATGTGCCTAGGGTAAAGGCATTGTTCACCAAGCTCATTGTGATTAGCTTGACATTTTAGGGTTAGTTCTGTTAAGATAGGCAGTGTGGTGGCCATGATGAGGTGTTGATTTTTATCAGGCAGGTTATTTTTCCGAAACACTCCATCGCTCCCTATCACAGGAAAGGCCATGAACAGAGAACGTATATAAAATTGAGAAGTATTATTATCATCTCTGTCCGCTCACCTTTCCGGTTCGTAGCCCAGAAATGGGCTTTCTTTTACAAAAAATTCAACCTACCACAAGGAGGCATGTGAAAGATCAATTACTGGCCCGAGAAATCCTTAGATTAACTTTCCGCGTTGTACCGGCAGTACGCACTGGCTCGCGGTTGGAAAGCCAGGCCATAACCCGCCAACTTGATATAGCCCTGATGTCAGTCGGATTCAAATTATCGACTGATCTGATAAAAGATTTAAACAAAACACATTCGGATTACATTCAACAACGAGTCTCAATGATTCTAGAGACAGTGTCGGGATTAACACTTACAGATATCACGCTTGATCAATGTGAAAGCTCAACCACAGCGTGGGTCCAAAAGATCGTAGATATCATTTTCGATAGCCGACTCCGCAAGCAAGGTCTGCGCCTTGCAACCGGTTGGATCGGTACTGAGGAGCTTCTCGAACATGCTCACAAGGCTCATGCGTATACAGATATACTGGATGCGCATGATCAGTTGACCCGATCGGGAACGAATCGACGTAGAATTTTTTTGCAGCTTGGACGAACACTGTCCGAGGAAGCACATGAGCTCTATTGCACGATGGCCAAGAGACAAATATTCACTCCTGATCAGAAGTTCTTTGCTCAGCTGGCAGAATATTGTCTCGATCACGACCAACCATCGGAGATAGAACCGGAACAGAGAACTATCATTAATACGGTGCGGGTTAAAAACCGTCGAGAACCGCTCGTTCAGCATCCGACCGATATATTGCGTCTCGCGTGCTCTCTATCCGGTGGAGATGCGAATTTAATTCAACCTACACGATTCCGGTCATTTCCTCGCAGTATGCGACTATTACTAATGAAAAGCCTCCATAAGATAATAGCAAAGGATCCTCGCGTACTCTTGGATATTACTCATAAAAACCACCGAGAGAGATGGAAACGTCTCGGCGAACAATTACATCCTCACGAATATCCGGAATTGCATTACGCTCTGGAAGTTTTCGATGTCGCCCGCGGCGATATGAGAATACAGTGAAATATGAAGGAGAAAGATAATATGCACTACCGTCATGCCATAGGATACGCCTTAGGGGCCATAAGCTTGGGTCTCTTCTTGTTCTGCATGATTTTGATGTATCGAACCGGACTGCTTATCACCGGTTTTATGCTAGCGATATTACTCGTTGTGAGCGATGCGATAGAACGCAGGCACAATGCAAAGTAGAATCCCCGTATGGGGATTTTTATTATACCAAAACAAACCCGGGCATTAACCCGGGTTTGTTTTGGTAACCCAATCTCGTATCGTTAACCAGATCTAGTGTCGGTTGTAGGACACCGAGCAAACCCCGCTTTGATATGCCTGTAACGGACAGGCCTGTCAGAATCGGTCATGACAGCTGACCACACACCACGAGATGTACTCGCCTATCGACAAGCAAACATCTCATACTGTGTAT
>CAZHOA010000036.1:0-8069 GCA_964534385.1 uncultured Candidatus Saccharibacteria bacterium
TGGCCAGAAAGATCCTGCCTTTAATGCTTGGCAGCATGCAGTGTCGCTTTTCCCGAATTACTCCAATGCTCGTTGGTATCTGTCGTTGATTCTGGAAGAGCGAGGTAACCTCACTGGAGCCCTTGATCAAGTTCGTGCCATAGAGAAGCTCAATCCGGATAATCAACTGGTCAAAGATCGCATCGAACATTTAGCTGCCGGTGTGAGGATTATTCCGCCAGCGAAGGTATTGGATCAAGAGCCCCTTCAATAATGACTAGGAATAAGATAGCTATCGCGGCGCTTAGTGTCTTCTGTGTCCTTTTAGCTTTTATTCTGGTTCCAAAGCCGAACCATATTAATCATTTTGTTATTGAGCCGGGTTCGGGCGCTCGTGCGATTACTGGGAAGCTATCTTACGAGCATGTTATATGGAGTAAATATCCATTTCTGTTGTATGTTGGTTTGACGCATTCGCACGGCCATCTACAAGCAGGTGATTATGATATACCCCCATCAGTCAGCATTTGGCATCTGGTGCGTATCTTCACATCCGGCAAAACACGTGATGTAGGTGTTTCTGTCACGATTCCAGAAGGTTCAGACGTGGCTGGTGTAGATCATATATTGAGTATTCTACATCTTGTAGGTGGTGGGCAGTTTCTACACAAGGCACTCCAGCTCGAAGGTTTTCTCTTTCCCGATACCTACTATATCGATCCTAAGACATCGATAGAATCAATCATCGATAGACTGCAAGCGAATTTCAAATCAAAGACTCAGAATTTATTTTCTGGGATGTCTACGGACGACATCAAAAAAACCGTTATCATAGCTTCGATATTAGAAAAAGAAGTTAAGACGGACAATGATATGCGTTTGGTGTCGGGGATTATTCAGCGGAGATTATCTCTAGGTATGCCTTTGCAAATTGATGCCACAGTGCTTTATGGGCAGTGTCTCAGATATTATGTCAAAGGTTCTCAGTGCAATCAGCAATCGATCAACGTTACTAAGGCATTATCAGAAGAATCTCTTTACAACACATATCGTCATTCTGGATTGCCACCTGGACCAATCTCAAATCCTGGACTTGTTGCTTTATATGCCGCCCTGCACCCCACAAAATCCGATTTTCTTTATTATCTAACTACGCGACAGGGGAAAGCTATTTTCTCAAGGAATTTTGAAGAACATCAAAAAGCCCGTCTAAAATATCTCTGATTGACCATAGTATGTCTCTATGGTAGGCTTGTGTTCGTAGCCGTAGATAGTGGGTAAGCTTTTCTTTATACAAAAGTAATAAATCCCACTGAGGTTATTCCTCGTAATGAGATGTTTGTCGGTTTTCACTGCAAGCGTCTTGGTCGAATGCGGCATAGCCGTTTTTGTTTTATATTATAGAATTATGAAGACTTTCGAACAGAAGCAGAAGGCATTAAAGGATATTGAAGATAGACTGGATCGCGCCACTATAGCTATATTTACTTCTTTTGCCCAGAAGGGGCAGAGGGGTTTGCCGGTAGCTGATATGGTAGAGCTGCGTCGTCAGCTGCGCTCAGTGCAAGCTGAGTACCTGGTACATAAGAAAAATGTACTATCCAAGGCACTCAAGAATAGTGCCGCGGGTATTAATGTGGACACCTATGACGGATCTTTAGGTACCATTTTTGGGTATCAGGATGATCTGGCAGTGATTAAACAACTCTATACCTTTGCTAAAACGCACCAGGCGTTGAAGTATTTTACTGCCCTGGTAGGCGGTAAAATCTTGGAGGCTGCAGATATTACTCAGCTTGCCAAATTACCAAGTCGCGAGGTGCTCATCGGGCAGCTCGTTGGCATGATCGCATATCCTTTGCGTAGTTTGATGAATGTGCTTTCGGAAATCGAAAAAAAGAAGCAAGCTTAACGTACTATTATTCGAATTAAGATTCATTGTAATATCGATAATAGCATTACATCGTATATGGAATTTAACGATATATTAGAAAAAGTCGAAGCTATGAGTGTGCAAGAGCTAGCGCAGCTTATCAAAGCTCTTGAAGAAAAATTCGGTGTTTCTGCAGCGATGATGGCTGCTCCTGCTGCATCAGGTGCTACCGAAGCTGGTGCTGTCGAGGAGAAGGATTCGTTTGACGTCATCCTAAAAGATGCCGGTCAAGCCAAGATTCAGGTCATTAAAGTTGTCAGAGAAGTCACCGGATTGGGTTTGAAAGAGGCTAAAGATCTTGTAGATCAAGCACCTAAGCCAGTTCAAACGAACATGAAGAAAGAAGAAGCTGAAGCATTGAAGAAAAAGCTTGAAGATGCCGGCGGTAGTGCGGAATTAAAATAGATCATTCCTATTGTCTTCCTGTTCTCCAAGTAAACTAAAACCGCTGGTATGGCGGTTTTAGTTTACTTGGCTTCAATCCTAAATATTGCTCCTTTATCATTCAAAAACCAGATATTTTCATCGTTATCGAGTGTTGAATCCAAAATAGCATAGGGTATGCTAAAGCTTTTCTTGAGAGTCACACTTGATTTCTCGAATACAAAAATTTTGTTTTGTGAGGGGTCAACGAGGTATATATTTTGGCTGTCATCCGTTGTGAATATACGGCTTGACTTGGACAGGGCTATTTTTAAGTCAACGTCTGAGATATTTTTGCCCTTGAAATATGTGCGCAGATGGTTGTCATTGGTCAATACGTAGATATTGCCGTCGATGGCTATCTTATTGAGCTCGATAGGAGGTTTCTCGGTGTACCATGTGGTTTTTTGGCCAGAACCTTTGATGATATTGCTATACTTAAGAATCGAGTCCTTGGTTAATGCGTATAAGTTGTCTTTGTATAGCAGGGCATTGTTTAAGCTCTCACTTGTATCTATGGCGAAGGTATCCTTTTTTTGGTTTTCTGAATTGACCACTGTGATGTTCTGATTGCCGTCAAACAAAAATAATTTTGCTGCACTTGTGAAGATGAATGAGGGGATAGCGGCTATTTTATTGAGGTGATTCAGGCTATTATTGTGTGAAACTTCTGATATATATTGTTCAGATACTACAAAAACCTTGTTATTGGTGACTGCTAATTTACTAAAATGTTCTCCATTCTGGGGTGTCGGTGCTGCATACGGAATCAGGTTGACTGAGGCCGTTTTGTCGATAGCATTCAAAGAGGTGAGTAGTTCTTTTTTAATTTGCTCGGCAGTTTTCGTGTTGAATTTTGTAATGTTCTCTAAAGATGTGAGTAATAATAATCGCGCGTCTTTGGTATCGCCTTGAGCAATGCGTGATTCGGCGGTTTTCTGATTCGCTTTTGCCAGACTATAAGCATTTTTTTCAGGTCGGGTCTTGATATAGGAATGTACGCCAATAATGCCTGCAAGCGGAATAATAATACCTAAGACTATCATTGTAAAACCTCTTAACGTAATTTTAGGACGCGAGAACCTACTCAGTTTTGAGTATTGACCCAATATCTTTTTCTTTAAATCATATTTTTTAACTACTTCCATCTGACGGGCAATGATATGATGTGACCGTGATGATTGTCCCTTGTATATGTTGGCTGAGGCCTCTCGTGCGACGGTATCATCCGTCGCATCTTCTCTACTATCCGATACAGCGTTGCGTTCCGAGAGCGAGGCAATGGTCGGCAGGGCGGAGAAGACTGATACGCTTTCCGATGGTATTTCTTTGATTTCCTGGATAAAAATATGCACAGCGCAGCAATTGAAATTGGTATTGGCCGAGGCAAGTTGTGCGATTTTGTCGGAAAATTCTGCTTGTGTTTGCGAAGACAAGAGCGTACGTATTTGCTTTTCTCTTGATGTGATGGAACGAAAGGGTATATAAGCGAATATTTTATCATTGGGCTTGATTTTGCCCGATATAATATTGGAAAATTGCATCTCTTCGTCCGTTTCTTCTTTATTAAAAAGTTCTATGTTGTTGATGACGTCAATATATTCGCTATTGCGAGCTAGACCAACTTTGCATTTGCCTATGCGAGATATATACAGAATATCCCTGGCAATCACCGCTAAACCAATGTCCAGTTTGAGGTTTTTATTGGCAAAAAAGTTTTCCAGAACTTCATTAAGCTTTTTGAGTGTTTTTTCGAATGCGATTTTGGGATCTTGAGTCTGAATGGATTGAAGCGAATAGTATTCCCGACGCGACAGGGAAGAGATGAGGTTGATGAGATAGGAGAGATCCTCCTCTGGTTCGTATTTGATATTGCCTAATATGAACAGATGACCCAAGGTTTTCTCTTGATAATTAGTACCCTGGCACGAGACGACATCAAAATGAGAATCAGTTGTTGTTTTCTCTTTGTATAACAATTCACAAACAAGTGGCTTGAGGCTCATTTTTTCTATTGATGTTATCGTTGAGGAAGTGTTTGACATTGTAATAAGGATATCCTAACTTACTAGAGATAATGTTCCATACTTAGTTTAGTATATTATTAAAACCGATGTCAAAGAATATTCTTGAAGCTCTTCTGGGTTCCAAAACAAGGTTAAAAATACTCAAATTTATTTTTCGCAATGAAAACATGGTTTTTACGCCTGAATACGTAGCTGAACATACGCAAGAGCCCCTAGTTGCTGTCCAAGCCGAACTAGATATTCTGGCCGAGATTAACCTGATCAAGATTAAAAAATAGCTCATATATGACAACAAAACCCAAGAAATCAAAGAAAATCAAAGAGAAATTGCAAGATAACACTGTAAAATACTGTCTTAATCATGAGTTTGAGTTTTTTTATGAGTTACGGGAGCTTATCTTGAAGTCGTCCCCGGCAGAAAAACATGAAATGATAAAGAAAATCAATGCCATCGGCAAGGTAAAAATGGCGCTCATTAGTGGTATACTTATTAATAAGGAGCATAAAGATCAAGATATGGCCGATCTTTTTATTGTTGCGGATGATGTTGATAAGAGGAGATTACATAATCTACTAAAATTCCTCGAAGCAGAGGTCGGTAAAGAGGTGACGTTTGCGATTATGGAAAAAGAAGAATTCCAATATCGCTTAGGTATGTTTGATCGCTTTGTTGGTACGATGCTGGATAAACCTCATGAGAAATTGATTAATAGACTGGGGATCTGATCTCCTTATACACAGTTGTATCTTGAAAAACAAGTAATGGGCATGGGCGCGTAGTTCAGTTGGTTAGAACGTACGATTCACATTCGTAAGGTCAGAGGTTCGAATCCTCTCGCGCCCACAACAAAAAACAGGTTCTATATCGAGCCTGTTTTTTGTTGTGGTTATACACATCATGGGGTATTGCGCTGATGTGTCAGTGGTATATTATAAACATGGAGTGGTAAGAAGTGTATATTTATGTGATAAAGCCTTGGCTAACTAATTCTCTATCAATTTCATGCTCATTGGTGAATATTCCCATACCATCGATCCCAAAAAGCGCCTATCGATACCGGCGAAATTGCGTAAAGAGATAGGAGCTAAGGCCATCATAACGCGCGGCCTTGATAATTGCTTGTTTCTCTTTCCTGCGCATGCATGGGAGGAGCTTGCCCAGAAGATCGGTGCCTTGTCGTTTGCACAACATGACACACGAGCTTTTATGCGTCTGATGCTTTCTGGTGCCACTGAGGTTGAGGTAGATCAGTTGGGCCGGATCCTGATTCCGGATTATTTGCGGAATTACGCGTTTTTAGACAAGGAGGCAATAGTTGCCGGATTGTTTAATCGTCTGGAGATCTGGGATGCTCGACGTTGGCAGGATTATAAGGCAACTTTAGAGAAAAATAGCGATGGCATAGCGCAAAAATTAGGTGAGCTCGGTATGATTTAACTTTTGTATATAATGCATATTCCAGTACTCCTTCGTGAAGTCATGACCTACCTGAATGTGAAGCCCGATGGTACCTATGTGGATGCTACCGCTAACGGCGGTGGACATACGCTAGCGATGAGCGATGTAGTCGCTGTGGGCGGTGGAAGGTTAGTCGCAATTGAGTGGGATACGATGCTTTTCCGGGAGTTGGAACAGAAAATTAAGAGCCTTAACAATCATAGAAATCTTACGTTAGTGAATGAGAATTATACTCATATTCAAAAGGTACTGACTGATTTGAATGTACCTTTTGTCGACGGTGTCTTGTTTGATCTAGGTATGTCGAGCGCACAGCTTGATGCTGCGCGAGGTTTCTCTTTTCAGAAGAACGATTTTCTAGACATGCGGTTCAATGATGAGATAGGGCAGACCGCAGCTGATATACTCCAAACCTATTCGGTACCGGAAATCGAGAACATATTAAAAAACTACGGCGAAGAAAGGTTTGCCGGGCCTATTGCCAAAGCGATCGCTGAATATCGTAAAAAGCAAAAGCTCGAGTATGTCGATCAGTTAGTTGGCATTATCGCAGACGTTGTTCCTGGTTGGTATAAACACAAAAAGATCCATTTTGCCACGAAAACCTTTCAGGCCTTGAGGATTTTTGTTAACTCCGAACTGGAAAATGTGCAGCATGGCTTGAGCGGTGCTTTGTCTGTACTGAGACCTGGCGGTCGAATCTGTGTGATTAGTTTTCATTCACTAGAAGATAGGATTGTAAAAAATTTTTTTAAAACAGCACAACAAGAGGGTCGGGCCTTAATCCTGACCAAAAAGCCGATCGTAGCTGATGTCGCAGAGACTCATACGAATCCTCGGAGTAGGAGCGCCAAACTACGTGTCTTAGAAAAGATACAATGAATACCATAAAAAGATCAATTTTCTTGCTCAATGTTTTCTTGATGGTTTTTGTTCTCATTTCGATACTCGGTTCTATAGTGATTTCTAACTACATCCTTTCGCAGGACTATTCTTTTCGTACACTGAAGAAAGAATTAAACGAAGCGCATGCTGCTATTGATAGTCAGCAGAAAATTGTTACAGAAGATAGTACTATCGAATCTTTGCTTTCGTTCGCTCAGCACTCGGGTATGATCGAAACCAAGGAAGCCAGTTCTTTGTTCCAGGACACCGGTTTTGCTCTATCTGAATCTCGTTCAGATATACGAGAATAGCTTTTTATTTAATTTAATATTTGATATGCCAAAAAATGTAATGCGGGTTTACCCAACCTGGCGTATTAGTTTATTTCTCATTGGTATTATTATCATTTCACTCTTTGTCGTGGAGCGTGTTTTTGTTCTCAGTATTAGACAGCACGATAGTTTTGTGGCGGTGGCTCATGCGCAGCATAGTAATCAAAACACGCAATTGGCAACTCGGGGTTCTATATATTTCTCTGATAATACCACGCTAGCCCGCAGTGTGGCGGCTACGAACGAATTGAGAACGTATCTGTATGTTAATGCTCAGACCGCCGTTTTGGATGACGATACGGTGAAGAAAGTAGCATCTATTGTCCGAAAGGACGCGGCCGCCATCCGTGATATGTTGGCGATGAAAAAATCTTATCAAATAGTGGCTAATGACCTGGATGATGAGCAGAGAGATGCTCTCAAAACATTAAATAACCCTGCGCTCATGATCGGTCAGAAAAATGATCGCGTGTATAGCCAAGCTAGTTTGGCAGCCCATGTGCTCGGTTTTGTTGGTTACAGTGATAATGTACGGGCGGGGCAGTATGGTATTGAAGAATATGGTAACGGATTGTTAGTAGGCAAAGAGCAGGAAAATACAAATTTGGCTACCAATGCATATGGTTATGTCAGTAATTTTTTCAAATCACTATGGCCAAGCGCCATCCCACTAAAAGCAAGCAGCGGTTCTGCCGGCAATGATATCGTTTTGACCATTGATAAAAATATTCAGGAATTTGCTGAAGATAAATTGGCGAGTGTTATGCATAAATGGCGAGCTGTTGGGGGTTCGGTGATCATTGAAGATCCACGAACCGGTGCTATATTCGCCATGGCTTCATCGCCCAGTTTTGATCCTAATGACTACGGTCACTATCCCATACATTCCTATGCTAATAAATCAATACAAGATATTTACGAACCTGGCTCAACCTTTAAACCTATTACTATGGCCGGTGCCATCAATAAAGGCGTTGTAAATCCTGATACGACCTATACTGATACTGGTCAGATTGACATCGACGGTTATA
>CAZHOA010000037.1:0-7425 GCA_964534385.1 uncultured Candidatus Saccharibacteria bacterium
CTATGATAGTATCCTTTGGGATGCGAAAGTGGGTAGTCGCCAGACCAGTGGTTTTATTAGTTGATTTTCAAAATTGTCGATACGTTATTGCTAATGAAGAAAATAAAAAACTGGCCTAGCTAGTTTTTTATTTTTGTAATGGGCAGTATACTAGATGTATGATTGCTCGGCATGTAAAACAAGGCATCATCGCCATTATTTTTTTTGGTATTGTCGGTACTGCTGGGTATGCGGCTTTTAGGGCAGTCGTGCCGGCTGCACCACCGGCGACGCCGAATCCGACAGCTCATCTGATGCCGTTACATGTTATTTCGTCAAATTTAATTCACGTTCAAAATAATGATTATGATTTTGTGGCTCAGGTGACCAATCCAAATGCCGATTTTGGTTCGGGACAGGTTGATTACGAGATGAATTTTTATGACGCCAACAATACCGTAATTAGCACAAAGAGCAATACTTTTTATATTTTGCCTTCGCAGACGCGGTATATCGTTGTGAGTCCACTGCAATTTGACAAACAAATTGATCATGCCGTGATGAACATCAAGGCCGTTCAATGGCAGCAGGTCGATCCGAACGTTCCGCAGAATATTCAAGTTATTACACGGAATGTCGGTGACTTTCAGCATTCGGATGCACCCGGTGTTTATGGGAAAGTGACTGGTACTGTCGTCAATAATTCAGATCTCGATTTAGATCGCGTCGATGTTGTGACGGTTATCAAGGATGACCAGGACATGCCTATTGCTGTGACGAGCACGCAGATACGAACATTCGCTGCTCGTAGTAACCGGGGCTTTGAAAGCATGTGGTACGTTCCGTTTGGCGGCGCGATCGGTACCGTTACCGCCGAGTCATACACCAATATTTTTGCTAATACTAATTTTATTCGTCGTTTCGGCACCCATGAGATGTTCCAACAGTTATATTGACATTGTACCCGTATAATTTTAAAGTTACGGTATGGCAAAAGATGTTAAAAAAGCCCCGGTAGAAGCTATACGTCCCAGTGAGAAATTTGACGGGTTTGTGCGAATGACTGAAGATAGCAATCTGCGGTATTACAAAGAGCGATTGGCGGAACTGGAGGCACGCGTATTTAAGCTAGAAGAGCGTATTAGACAAATCGAGCATATATTGATGCTTGGACGTAGCTAGACCTGGCGGTTTCGCACCGTGCTGTTTCTCAAAAAAATCGATTGGGTTATTGTAGCTTGTGTTTGTTTACTTGTTGCTGCCGGCATCGCGGGCTTCTATGGTATTAATGAACATGCTGCTTCTATTATCAAACGCCAAACTTTATTTGGTTTTTTGGGTTTGTGTACAATGCTGTTTATTGCTCGGATTGATTATCGTATTTTTAAAAATTATTCACTTGTTTCTCTAGCTCCCTATTTTATTACTGTAGTTTTGTTGTGTGTTACCTTAGCGTCAGCGCGTATTCGCGGTATTAGTGCCTGGATCGTTCTTTTTAATCGTTATCAGGTCCAACCGTCTGAGTTTGCCAAGCTGGCGCTCTTGATCCTGCTGGCCAAATACTTCTCTCAAAAGCATGCTGAAATATATAACATGCGGCATATTATTGCTTCGGGGATGTACGCCGCTGTACCGGCTGTATTGACCCTCATCCAGCCAGACCTTGGTTCTATGGTTGTTTTCGGGGTGCTATGGGTTGGTATGCTTTTTTTCTCTGGTATCCGCCGTCGACACTTGTATATGATCTTTATGGTTGCCGTGATGATGAGCTCTCTGGCCTGGTTCTTTGTTTTTAAGCAATATCAGAAAGATCGGATTATTGCATTTATTAATCCATACACGGATGCTCGGGGGATAGGCTACAATACAATTCAGGCTGAAACAACAGTCGGTTCCGGCAGGTTATTCGGCAGCTTTTTTAGCCGCGGCCATAACGTAGTGGTGCTTGTGCCTGAGCCTTATACCGACTTTGCCTTTGGTGCTTTTGCGCAACGCTTTGGGCTTTTCGGTGTCGTGGGGTTTCTAGCTGTGTTTTTGGTACTTTTGTTTCGCATGGCGGCTATTGGTAGTCGGAGTCGTAATAACTTCGCCAAGTTGTTTACCTTGGGCTTTTTGACTATTTTGGTTACACATTTTACTATTAACGTAGGCATGAACGTGGGCCTCCTGCCTATTACCGGTATTCCGTTATCGTTTCTGAGCTATGGCGGTAGTCACTTGGTGATGGTTATGGTGGGAGTCGGCATCGTGCAAAGTATTCGTATATATGGCTAAAATACCTACAAACATTGATATTTTTGTGACACTTTCACCTGATAGCGTGATCTTTGAACTACGCCAGGGCAATCAATCTATTGACAAGCGCAGTGCATTTTACTATCATAACCTTATCGATGTGCTGTTAGGGACTCTCGATATGCTTTTGAAAGAACATCATAGGATGCCCTTGGATATTGAGAATGTTTATCTGGACTCGAACCTGGGACAAGATACGAATTCAATCAAGATTTTCCAAGCGTTCCGGGCGGGGCTACTGGTCTAGTCGATTATGTTGAGTGTGTGTTGCTAAGTATTGAAGTTTGGCAATGTATTCAACGTTGCTATACTTAAGTACTTATTTTAAGTCTTGCGTGTTTTTAAGAGCTCATACAATTAAATAGCATTTTTCATTTGCCCTTATAACCAGGGTTATAATTATTTATTTTAGCCACATATTTTATGGAAAGAAAAATTTTCACCAAATATGCGCCGGAAACCGTAGATGCGCCCAATTTGGTTCAGGTTCAGCTTGATTCCTATAAATGGTTTTTTGATGTAGGTTTGCGCGAGCTTTTAAATGATATTTCTCCGATTACCGATTGGACGGGCAAGGAATTGGAGTTGCGCTTTCTCGATTTTAAATTAGAAGAACCCAAATATACCGAACGTATCGCCCGTGAAAAGAATATTACCTATGAGGCGCCGCTTCGGATTCGTGTCTCTTTGACGAATAAGAAAACAGGCCATGTGGATGAACAGGAGATATACCTGGGCGATTTTCCGTTGATGACGCCTCGGGGTACTTTTGTGATTAATGGCGTTGAGCGTGTTGTTATCTCTCAGCTTATTCGCAGTCCTGGTGTGTTTTTCTCGTTGTCCAAGTCCAATCGCTTCAAGCGTCTTTTTAGTGCTAAAATCATCCCTTCTCGCGGTGCCTGGCTCGAATTTGAAACTGAACAAAGTGGTGTAATCTCCGTGCGTATTGACCGCAAACGTAAAATCCCAGCTACGTCGATTTTGCGTGCCTTTGGTATTGGCAAAGACGACGAGATTAAAAAATTATTCGAAGATATAGATACCGATCAGACAATGCAGTACATTGTCTCCACTATTATTCAGGACGCGTCTTCGTCGGTTGATGAGGGTTTGATCGAAATGTACAAGCGTATTCGTCCCGGTGATCCGGCGACGGTTGATAACGCCCGACAGATGATCCACAACATGTTTTTTAATTTTTCACGCTATGATTTGTCGCGCGTTGGTCGTCATCGTATGAATCAACGTTTCCAACGTGATTATGCCCTTGATGAGAAAGACCGTGTCTTAAAAGTAGAAGATGTTGTCGATGTGATCCGCGAGATCATCCGTCTCAATAACACTGCCGGTGCCGAGGCTGATAATATTGACCATCTCGGCAATCGTCGCGTTAAGACACTGGGTGAATTGTTGCAGGATCGACTGCGTCTGGCTTTTTCGCGTATGGAACGTATCATCAAGGACCGCATGAGTACCCAGGATCTCGGTACGCTCATGGCTGCGCAACTTATTAATTCCCGTCCGTTCGTTGCTTCGGTTAAGGAATTCTTTTCTTCAGGTCAGTTGTCTCAATTCATGGACCAGGTCAATCCATTGGCCGAGCTGGAACACAAGCGTCGTCTATCGGCACTCGGTCCCGGTGGACTTACCAAGGAACGTGCTAGTTTCGAAGTACGCGATGTACACCCGTCTCATTACGGTCGCATCTGTCCTATTGAAACACCGGAAGGACCGAACATCGGTCTTGTAGGGCACCTTTCATTATTTGCAAAAATCTCTCCTCTAGGTTTTATCTTGGCGCCTTATCGCAAAGTTATTGACGGCAAAGTCACGGATCATATTGATTATCTCGATGCCACCGAAGAAGAGCGGTATATTATTGCTCAGGCTGGCGCAATATTGGGCGATGACGGTACTCTTACTGAAGAGCGTGTTTTGTGTCGCATCCACAGCGAGCCTGGTTTGGTGACGCCAGACAAGATCGACTATATCGATGTTTCTACCAAGGAACCGTTTTCAGTAGCTACGTCACTGATTCCATTCTTGGAAAATGATGATGCCAACCGTGCCCTGATGGGATCTAACATGCAACGTCAAGCCGTGCCTATTATCGCTCCTGAGGCGCCCTATGTTGGTACTGGTTTGGAAGGTAGAGTCGCGCGCGATTCGGGCGTTATGGTTGTTTCCGAAGATGATGGTGTTGTCGATGAGGCTGATGGAGCGAAGATTGTCATTAAAAATAAAAAGGGAGATTTGACGCGATATGATCTGTTGAAATTTGCTAAATCCAATCAATTTACCGCGATCAACCAGCATCCGATTGTCCATCTCGGACAGAAGATCAAAAAGGGCGATGTCTTGGCCGATGGTCCGGCAACTCAAAACGGGGAGTTGGCTTTAGGACGCAACCTCGTAGTAGCATTCATGTCATTCGAGGGGGCGAACTTTGAAGATGCGGTTGTATTGTCCGAACGTTTAGTGCGCGAAGATTTATTTACTTCTATTCATATCGAAGATTATTCTATTGATGTTCGTGAAACCAAACTCGGTCCCGAGGTCACTACGTATGATATCCCAAACCGCTCTGAAGATAAGCTGAAGAATCTGGATCCGGAGGGTATTGTTCGCATTGGTGCTGAAGTCCGTTCTCAAGATATCCTCGTCGGTAAGATATCGCCGAAGGGTGAGAGCGATCTCACGGCCGAAGAACGCTTACTGCGTGCTATCTTCGGCGAGAAGTCACGCGACGTCAAAGACACATCCTTGACGTTGGACTATGGTAAGCAAGGTCGTGTTGTCGGTGTTAAAATATTTTCCCGCGATCAAGGCGACAAATTACCCGCCGGCGTGATCAAGACAATCCAAGTTTCCATAGCTCAGATGCGTAAGATTCAAGTCGGTGACAAGCTGGCCGGTCGTCACGGTAACAAGGGCGTTATATCTACTATTCTGCCCGAAGAAGATATGCCATATTTGCCCGATGGTCGTCCGGTGGATATGATTTTGAGTCCATTGGGTATCTTTTCTCGTATGAACATTGGTCAGGTTTTGGAAACGCACCTCGGCTGGGCGGCATCTAAGCTCGGCTATCATGCGGCGGTGCCTTCGATGGCGGGTCCGAATGAGGAAGCTATCAAGGCAGAACTTCGCAAGGCTGGTTTGCCCGAAGACGGCAAAATGTACATCCACGATGGCCGTACCGGCAGACGTTTCGAACAGAAGACAACCGTTGGTGTTATCTATTTCATGAAGCTGATGCACATGGTTGAAGACAAGATTCATATGCGCTCTATCGGTCCCTACTCGCTCATTACTCAGCAGCCCTTGGGCGGTAAGGCGCAATTCGGCGGTCAGCGTTTTGGTGAAATGGAAGTATGGGCGCTCGAAGGTTATGGCGCTGCCCATACATTGCAGGAAATGCTTACGATCAAATCTGATGATGTTCAAGGTCGTGCCAAGACATATGAGTCGATTGTCAATGGCGAAGAGATTAGAGCACCTCACTTACCCGAGTCATTCAAGGTATTATTATCTGAAATTAAAGGTCTCGGTTTAAATATTGAATTAAAAGAACAGTAATGACCATTAACTCTCCTGCGCAAAGACTTCGGAGGGGCACGGTGTCGTTGATATCGATTACGGTGCACTACGGAGTTCCGGCAGGAGTGAAGCCGTGGATTTTGCATCACTAAAACTCAAGATCGCTTCACCGGATGATATCCTCGAATGGTCGTACGGTGAGGTAACAAAGCCCGAGACCATCAACTATCGCACTCAAAAGCCTGAGAAAGAAGGCCTGTTTTCAGAATCAATCTTCGGTCCGACCAAGGACTGGGAATGTTACTGCGGAAAATATCGTCGTATTCGCTACAAAGGTATTATCTGTGACCGTTGCGGTGTTGAGGTGACTCGTTCGATTGTCCGTCGTGAACGCATGGGCCATATTAGGTTAGCCAGTCCGGTAGCGCATATTTGGTTTTTGCGTAGCATGCCGTCGCGCATCGCGGCTATTTTGAATGTATCATTGGCGGAAATTGAACGCGTTGTGTATTTCGCCAGCTATATCGTCATGAAGGTCAATGAAGAGATGAAAGTCGAAGCGATCAAGAAGATCGAGAGCGAATTCCGCTCGCTGATCAAGAGTGCCCCACAGGAAACTGAACGCGATCGGCTCAAGGAGCAGCTGGACAAAGAGAAAGGCCGCTTAGCCAGTATCCGAAAATATCAAGTACTATCCGAACTTGATTATCGCGACTTGTCACTCAAGTATGGCGAGGTTTTTGAAGCCGGCATCGGTGCTGAGTCAGTCCGTCGTCTCTTGGAAGACATGAAACTCGAAGACGAAATTGTTATCACCGAAGAGAATCTGTCAGAAACAGAAAACCCGGTCATTCAGAAAAAAATATTTCGTCGTTTGAAGATGCTGCGCAGTATGCTCAAGGCAAATATCCGGCCGGAATGGATGATTTTGACTGAGCTGCCGATCATACCGCCATTGCTCCGTCCGATGGTGCAGCTCGACGGTGGTCGTTTCGCGACATCCGATCTGAACGACCTGTATCGCCGCGTCATTAATCGCAACAATCGTCTCAAGCATCTCATCGAACTGCATGCGCCGGAGGTTATTACCAAAAATGAAAAGCGTATGTTGCAGGAGTCAGTTGATGCCCTGATCGACAATTCAATGCGTCGCGGTCAGACATTGACGGCAGCGTCCACCGGTCAAAAGCGCGCCTTAAAGTCATTGGCTGACATGTTGAAGCGCAAGCAAGGCCGTTTCCGTCAAAATCTTTTGGGTAAACGCGTAGACTATTCCGGCCGTAGTGTTATCGTAATCGGACCTAATCTCAAACTCGAAGAGTGTGGTATTCCAAAGTACATGGCACTTGAATTGTTCAAGCCGTTTATTATCAATGACCTTATTACCAAAGGTCTTGCTCACAATATTCGTTCAGCCAATCAACTCATAGATCAGGAGCTGCCCGAGGTGTGGGAGGCGCTCGAGCTTGCCATCAAAGACAAATATGTACTGCTCAATCGCGCGCCGACCTTGCATCGATTGTCGGTACAGGCATTTCGACCGGTTTTGATTGAATGTAAGGCCATCAAGATTCCGGCCGTTACGACACGGGCTTTCAATGCTGACTTCGA
>CAZHOA010000038.1:0-7383 GCA_964534385.1 uncultured Candidatus Saccharibacteria bacterium
CATTCGCTTGAGCCTGAATAATACTAAATGTACCGTCGGTAAAATCCTGCGCTAAAAGCGTCCTGGTGAAATATGAGTCGCGATAGAGGAAGATACCAATTTTGAAATTAGAACCGGTTATGAAATAGTCATTCGGAATTGTCCAGTCAACGGAACCATGAGTCGGATAATGCTGTGAGGTATTAACAATATCAATGAGAGAACGTGATCCATCATAGAGCGCGATCCGACCCACATAAGCATCATGAGGCACATTCGTCGATTCCCAGGTAATGTGATACGTATTACCTTTTTGTAAAACATCACCCGGACGCGGTGTAAATAACCTAATCGAAGTCTGCTGATCTGCGCTGTCGACAACGATAATGGAAAAAGCTCTTGAGGCCTCGAGGGAACCTGATTGTAGCGTCACGGTAAAATTAAACGTGCCTGCTTGAGTCGGTACGCCGGCAATAGTGAACGGAATCTGGCACGGTGCCCGGAAACAGTAGCCATTGGTTGCGTTGAGACCCGGCGGCAGATCACCACTCGTCACACGCCACGCATATGAGTCATTACCACCGTGCGCCTGTAAAGCAACCGAATAGTATGTTCCGCGATTAGCTTGAGGCACATTACCAGTATCTATAATAAGGTCATTCGCCACCGGAACCTGGCTTTCGCTAATCTCAAAATCCAGAGCATTGCTCTTGGTACCGTTGCCGTTTACAACATACACCTGATAGTCACCGGCAATGGATTGTTGGTCATTACCATAGATGTTCGAGGGTACAGCGAAAGTCAGAATGGTTGAATTCGGTGAGTTCACAGTCTCCACTAATATATTATTGAAAAATATACGATTGTTGGTCAACGTGAAACCGGTACCGCGTATCAGAACCTCACTACCCACAGCAGCAGATTCCGGTTCAATACTGGTCAATGAGAGCGGTTGTTGCGGACGAATACTGCACAGCTCGGCTATCTTGTTACGGGTCGGGAGATCGACAACACCGGTGATAATGAGGCGATTGGACGCTTGGAGTTTTTTCACTGATCGCTGCGTCAAAAATCCGAAGTAATTGGTCACTCGAGCATACGTGGGATAAAAGCCCGTTTGCTGCAAGAATTGCTGCAAACGATGAACATCCTCGCCTTGACTGCCACGGGCAAGGTCGCGCTGCAATAGCGGACAAGCTACGGGAACTGCTGCGCCTATCTGAGCCGAGGTCGTCGACCGGAATAACAAGTCACGGAAACTATCAAAAAAGCCGGCATGAACGCCTGATGAACTGAGGATCATCATACCAAAAGCAGCGAACGTGAAGATAAAATATGTTTTTTTCATCATTGACTCTATTATATCGCAAACTTCTACATGAACATAGTATCGTTCATTATCTCATCCAATAATACGCAAACGTGCTGGTGGCACATAGTTCAGCAATACTTCAGAAGACTCCCAGGCACCCGGCCAGCTGTGACAATACGTTGGCGCTTCCTGCTTTAGTAATTTAGAATAAACCCATGGGTCACCCGATGCCGCGTCTTTTTCTTTACGACCAGCCTTAAGTCCGCTATCCACTATCCCTTTGTCATAATCCAGCAGCTCAGAAACCTGGCAATCAAGCAATACCACATTGGACGACAAGAGCGCTTCTAAATAGAGTGTGCTGCGATACAGAGAATGGTCACTTGTAGAGTATGAATAGAAAGGAACCCACATATAAGCCTCGAGGTCCGGGCCATAATCAATCTCAAATTCCACAAATTCAGAATGTTTTTCACTGCCACGATCATACACCAATGGTGCAGTGTCGCTATCTTTTGCCGAAGCCCAAAAATCATTTCTCTCCAAAGAAGCATAGACAAATGATCTTGACCCCAAACCAAGACAAAACCCAGGAAGTAAACCTTGTGCTAAAATCGCCTGCTTGAAAGAAGCCGGGGCCCAATGATATAATTTGTCAACATGATAGGATGGTACAGTCGGAAACTCGGCCATTCTAATAATAGTCTGATCATCAGGTGGCTTAATCGATTTAATACGTTGCTCCAGTAACTCCAAAGATTGTTGTGAATCAAACAGTTCACGTCTCTTGTCTTTAAACATATCCTGGCTGACAAGATGGGTTCGTAACTGTTTAACTAAGCTTTGAGTTCGGGCTACATCCACAGCCGGCGATTCTAGCGATTCAAGTAAGGCCCTATATAATGCTTGGCGAGTCCTCAGAATAGCTTGTACTAATCGCACCTCAAGAATAGATATTCTTTTTTCAGTATTAGGGGAACTATACTTTTTATGTATCAACCGCTTATATTCCTGCCGATCAGACACAAACTCTTCTTGTTCGATCTGTGCGTCAAGAGGCAATTCTGCTTCAATCAATTCACGATATGATTGGTAGAGATATCGATCTTTAAAATACTGCAGTTCATCTCTTGATGTTCGTTCTATCTTAAAACCTCTATCCATAATATGGTAAGTATATATTAATAGTTGGGTATCCTGCAAATATTTTTTCTGCGGGACGTCTATAGACGGGGTTCGTGGATGGGGCCTAAGAATCTATTTCAAGACACCAAGATTCAGCAAGGCCTTGGAGATAAATACCAAACCAACAATACTAACAACTATGGAGCTGGCGATGGGTAGAATACGGGTCGTGAAGTTCCCGGTGCCGGCATAGCGATTGAGAAATGGCTTGGCAACTACCATCAAAATACCGATGAGAATTAAAACCGCAGCCAAACCGGCGCTAAAGGCGACAACAATAGCAAGACCAAATAAAATGCGATTTAAAGCTACCGCGATCAACAACACAACCAATGCGTCGGGACACGGCACAATGCCGCCGGAGACACCAAGAGAGATAAGACTCCAAATAGATACTTCTGAACCCTGGCGCCAACGCCAGATTTTGAGTTTATTAATCAAACGCTTGTCGTCATCGCTCACGCTGGCTGATTTTTTGCCTGCGGAATATTCGAAAACGTGAGACATAGCATGAGAATGGCCAGGTCCGGCGTCATGACTATGGGAATGGTCACTGCCATGATCGTGACTATGTTGACCGAGCGGACCATGAGTATGGCCGTGCTCGGTAGTATTTTTTTTGCGAATCCGTTTCACCAGAAGCCATAAACCAATACCGGCAACCATAACACCGGAGATTAGACTAAACCAAGGGAATAGTGTCTGCGGTAAAATATACTGCGATGCAAATAACGCGACAAGTCCCAGACCAATCACACTCGAAGTATGCGTAAGAGTCACGATGATTCCAAGAATAACGGCATCGATCACCCGACCCTTACTGCCAACCAAATAAGCCGCGACCATGGTTTTGCCATGACCAGGTGTTAAGGCATGGAGAGAACCCAGGAAGGCAGAGATGAAAAAACTGGCCAGCATAAATCCGAAACCAAGATTAGGACGTCGCAGTATGTCTTTCAAATAGACACTAATCCGTGAACCGCCAAAAAGATAGCGTGAACCGCCGGCATTGATCGCATTAATCAGATCTTCCTGCGTTTTAAACTGCTTTACATAGTCCGGCGCGGCCTGCTGAGCGAATTGATTGATCTCTTCGGGCGTGGCATGAGGATGAGTCTTGAGATAATCCAGAATATTTTGAGGAATCAACGGATCCGCGTGACTTATCCTTGGCAGTGAAACCAATAAAAAACTGCTGAGTAATAACAATAAAAATATCTTTTTCATAGGAATTATTTATTAAAATATACCATAAAATAGCCGAATAGTACAATCAGCGCAGTGGAGCTTGGTAAATAATACCCTTTCAGCTTGACGCTTAGCTCCCTATCTGATACATTTATATGCACATGCGAATTATTGCATTTAAATGTATAGGATCAATTATATATGCCGGAGACTAATAGCATCATCGAATTAATACAAAAAGCCGGGGTACGGTTGACGCCACAGCGCAGGCTCGTTATCACAGTAATTAGCCAGCAAAAGGGCCATGTAACGGCTGAAACGATTTTAAAAACGCTGAAAAAACACTACCCGTATTTTGATATTTCAACGCTCTACCGAAATCTAGAACTCATGAGTACGCTCGGCATTATCAATGAAGCCATCAATCAGAAAGGCATTATCGAATACGAATTGGTGACTGATCAGCACCATGATCATCTTGTTTGTACTGTCTGCCACAACACTATCGAAGCCGGCCACGACTTATTTGCCGATATCGAAGTGTTAATCCAGAAAAAATACAATTTTATCCCAAAATTAAAACATGTGAGCATACCTGGCATTTGTAAAAACTGCCAATCATGAGCCTGTTGAATAATGCCTTTCTCAACACGCTCCATCATAACCTTATGAAAAAATTTTTTGTTGTTATACTATTTTTAATTATTAGTCTCAGCGGTTACACATACCTGCGCAACAGTCACGCACAATTGCCAACATCGGCACAACTCAATGTCGTGACAACCGTCGCGCCATTGACCAACATTGTTCAGAATATCGGTGGCGATAAGATTGCTTTGCGTGGCCTCATACCTGAAGGCACCGATTCGCACACATTCGAACCAGCCCCATCGGACGCTGTTATACTATCGCACGCCGATGTCATTATACTGAATGGCCTACACCTCGAGACACCTACCGAAAAGCTAGCCGAAGCTACCAAAAGACCAGCAACACCAATCATTAAACTCGGCGAACAGACCATAACCGCGCAAAACTGGATATATGATTTTTCATTCCCAAAGGAAAAAGGCGATCCTAACCCGCATCTTTGGATGAATCCGGCCTATGCCAGACAATACGCCGCGCTTGTGCGGGACGAGCTCAGCACACTCGATCCAAAAAATAAAGATTACTATGCTGCCAATGCAAATCTCTATATGAGCAAACTCGACATGTTAGATCAGAGTATTACGACTGCAATTCAGACAATACCGACAAAAAATCGCGTCCTCCTCACCTATCACGATTCTTGGGCCTATTTCGCTCAACACTACGGCATGCGAGTACTTGGTGCGATTCAGCCAAGTGATTTTAAGGAGCCGCGACCGCAGGATGTTGCCGCATTAATTGATCAAATTAAAAGATATCAGCTGCCGGCAATTTTCGGTTCCGAAGTATTTCCCAGCAAAGTCCTTGATCAAATCGGCAGGGAAGCACACGTACAGTATGTCACAACACTCCGTGATGATGACTTACCTGGTACACCAACTGACAAAAACCACACCTATATCGGCATGATGCTCGAGGATATGCAGCACATGATCGTTCCCCTTGGCGGTTCGGTCGATGCGCTGAGAAATATCGATCCGTCCGATATTTCTAATAGAGCCCGCTGAATAAATGAGTCTGGCCCACACTATGTCACAACCAATATTACAAACAGCGCATCTTGCATGCGGTTACAATAATACGCCACTATTTGAAAATATAGACCTTGCGATCGAGAAGGGACAATGCATCGCGCTCGTTGGTCCAAGCGGTTCAGGCAAAACAACACTCCTCAAAACACTCCTGGGTATTTTAAAGCCACTCGATGGACATATCTATCACTACACGCAACGCGATCGCATCAGCTATGTGCCCCAACTCGAAATGATCGATTGGCAGTTCCCCGTTACCGTTGAGCAAGTCGTGCTCATGGGTACGACACCGACTGGATTTTCTCTGCCCTGGACTCATGCCGCCGTCAAACAGAAAGCTAAACACATACTAGGACAGCTTGGCATCGCCGATCTGCAACATCGGCACATTAGCAAGCTTTCCGGCGGCCAACAACAAAGAGTATTTTTAGCGCGCGCACTCATTAACGATCCTGAGCTGCTTGTGCTCGATGAGCCGATTCAAGGCGTCGACATAAAAACCCGCGACGCTATTTTACACATTTTGAAAAATCTCAACCAGCAAGGCATGACTATTATTATGACCGCCCATGATCTCAATATCGTCGGCACACACATACCGTGGGTTATCTGTTTCAATAAAAAAATTATTGCCCAGGGACCGACCGACAGCGTATATACCAACGACATCCTGAGTGCAACATACGAGAGTCCACTACAGGTAATCACGTACCAACATGGCAGCCAGACACTGAAGCTGGTAGCCGAACAGCCTCATATTCACGAAAAACTACCATGAACATATTATTAGCACCATTACAGTACGAATTTTTCGTCCATGGCCTCATAGCCGCTACAATTGTTGGCGGACTGTGCGGTTTAATTGGGTTTTTTGTTGTACTACGACGCATGAGCTACATCGGACACGGATTATCACACGCGATTTTTGGCGGCGCAATCGTCAGCTATATTATTAATCTCAACTTCTACATTGGCGCCACCATCTGGGCTTTTTTCTCAGTTTTATTAATAAATTATATCAGCAAACGTTTCAGTATTGCCGCAGATGCAACAATTGGCATCATCACAACGGCCAGCTTTGCATTAGGCGTCGCTCTGATTAGTTATGTTCGCCACTTTAGCCGCAATTTTGACGCAGCACTCTTTGGCAATATCCTTGGCGTAACCCGTCAAGATCTATTCGTTGTCGGTATTATCGGCATCGTCACGTCTATTGTGATCTTTTTCACCTATCGACAACTGCTATTTTTGAGTTTTGACCCCGAAGTCGCCCAGGTAACAGGGGTTAATGTCGGGTTCATCGACGGGATCTTTTCTAGCCTGTTGGCAGCGACTATTATCGCCTCATTACAGATCATGGGTGTGACACTGATTGCCGCTGCTCTGATTATTCCGGCTATTATCGCCCGACTTCTCAGTGATGACTTTAACAAGGCCCTGGGCATAAGTATCATCACCGGAAGCTTGTGCGGGTTAATCGGGATGTATGTTAGCTTTTATGTTAACGTCGCCTCAGGCGCCACCATTGTCATCATAAGCGCTCTGGTATTTTTTGTTATTCTTATACGGCAACATCTTGGAACGTCAACAAGAAAAATCTCAGTTCACGTTCATTGAGTGTTAGTGGATGGAGTCTAGTGCCTCGTGCGCCCGTCCAACACCAAGGATAGAAAAGTGTGGATTGATATGGAGAGCCTTTTCAAGATATGTTTTCGCCTGCTGTTTTTGACCTAGTGCTTTGGCAATCATACCGGCATGATAGTAAAGATTGGCGTCTTGAGTATTCAAACGTAGTGACTGGCTACTGTACTGTTGGGCTTGTTTGAGCATAGTATTCTTGTACAAAGCCCACGCCACAGCGTCGGCACCATAAATACTTGGACGTTGTTTGTACGCTTTTTGGGCTTGCTCGAGAGCTGTTTTCAAATCTAGATCATGATCTGCAAGGAAGAGTGATTCTTCAAGGTCGACATCAATACCCTTTTGATCGAATTGCTGATAGGCCAATTTGACAATTTGATTGTATTGATCGGCCTT
>CAZHOA010000039.1:0-5104 GCA_964534385.1 uncultured Candidatus Saccharibacteria bacterium
TGACCTTCTGGCCGTTTATTATAGCGGTCGGCAATTTCCATGAAAATACGTACATTAGCCTCTTGAAAATCCTCAGGAGTCACATTAGCTATGTCTCGAACAAAAAACTCCTTACACGTATACGTTCTATGGATAGCATTCTCGAGAAGATCCCAAGAAAAATAGAAGGCTACTTTTGGCATTTCTATCCTCTATACCAACTCACGCGACCATGTAACGATCGCCTATCAGCAGCGTGCGACTGGCGCTTGAATTTATATCTGGAAGCATAACTCTCATCATGCCCCGGCTTGTCAAAAACTACTTCCCAGCCGACAGCACGGAACGCATTTTCCGCTATCTCTAACCACCCCAAGTCATATATCTCATTTCTATTCAAACGGCTCTCACCTTCGATCAGAGCCATGAGCTCATGCAACGGAAAAGTTGCCGACCCATCTTTAAGATATTTTGTGATTAGCGTATTAAACGCTTCTATCACAACGCCGGGCATATCATTCTGTGCTTGCTCCTGGGCCTCATCAGGCGTGATCGGTCTTACTATTTGGCTCATTCGTGCACCTCTCTTTTAAGCATTAAAAAACTACACCCCCCATAATAGCATGTAGTTCAATATATGTCAACAATGCGCCTTTGAATCTGAGCTTAGAACGCAACAAGCTCAGAACGTAGACTGTCGACTTACAACCTCACCTGATCGATATAATCCGGCAGTCGAATTATCTTGCCGTCAGGGGCAACCGTTGTACAAACGAACGGTAGTCTCTCAGCTTCCTCATCTGTCATAAAGCGAACCTTAATTTTTTTACCCCTAATAATCTCGTGATAATGAATATCTTTGCGCGAAAACGACACTTCAAAGAATTGCTCCGTAATAGCCTTCTTAATAGCTAGGTCGGATCTTCCTTCCTCAGCTATCAAAAGATTACGAAGCTGCGGATCGACTACTTGCACCATGAGAAAAAACCACATGGCAAAGCCCAACTTCATTACGACACGATTGTCCTCCGAATACAGACCCGCTTGCTGATCCAGAAAGATCAAAGCCGCGATAACTTCTATCGGGACAGTATCGTCAAAGTTGGGAAACGCTGAGTACATCTGGTGTAACCTCTCATCTGCATCAGTACCTCTGAAAGCCAGGTCGTTATCATTGGCCATGGAACAATCTCCTTCTCTCATTGAAAAATTAAATAACCAAAACAAATTAGCATATATATGCTAATTTTGTCAACTCCCATGACTTGAGTCTACCTCCCTCCGGAGATTTAACCTACAAATACCTTTTTGAATTTCTTGCAGATGAAATAGCCAGGCAATAAAAACATAAAAAAGTGAAGAACCAGAAATAACAATACTACCCATGGCAGCTGATGCTTCTGGATAAAATACATCGTTTGCAGTAGAACCGACGGGACTATCGCCATCACAAATGCAGCGCGAAAAGGAGTAGAAATGTATTTTCTAAAGACAAAATATCCAACAGAAGCCCACAAAGTACCGTAGAAAATTTTGTGGGGAAAATATGTCGATGGTACCGAGAATCGAGGATCTGAATGGTGAACAATATAATCAATAACAGTACCAAGACAGATAATCAAAAGCGTGAGACCGATTCTTTTGATCCAGAGGCGCGAGAGCACTATTGGGTTACCACAACCGTTCCCAGCATTGAAGGGTGGAAAGAGCAGTGATATTTGAACGTTCCGACAGTATTGAACGTGAAGCTATAACTCTGACCTGGATTGATAGTCGGACTCGAAGGACCGCCATTATCGCCCGTGACCGTATGCGGTGCCGAGTCTCTATTGGACCAGGTTATAGAATCGCCCTTCTTGATAGTGATCGACGGCTGAGCAAAAGCGAAATTCTGTATTGTGATACCATGAGTCACCGGCGCCGAGACTGATTTTGGAGCTGGCGTTTTCGATTGCCGAGTTGTCGTGGGAACAGGGGACATAGACAACGCCGGTTCTGGCGACGCGGTAGCCTCCATAGTTTCAGCCGGAGAACTCGTCGCTTCGGGACTGCTCACGGTACTATTGCGATGCCACACAAAATACCCCACACCAATAACCACTAAAATGATAATGAGAACAATAAATTTTTTCATAATAGATTAAGTATAGTAACAATGCATACCCGCGTCAATGTTATCCGGTCGATCAAACGTAATCGACCAAACAGCATATACGGCGGGGCCTCTCCTACGCTTCGGCTTTCTTATCCCACTCCCCCTGGAACCACTCAAACCATTTTTGCTTGTCCGCCTCTGTCCCGTGAGTCATCTGATCAGCCATTTTCTTTCTCATGGACTCGTGCAGTTCATCAGCGGAACTCATAACGTGCTCGCCGCACTTGCTCGCCACTTCAAGCGCGTTATGCCCTGTAAACTCCATATCGCATCCGCCCTCATTATTCATTATTTCCCTACATGTAAATTTTTTCATAAAGATATAATTAAATTTAAAACTTGCTACTATTTAGACTATTAGGACCCATCATTTAAATATTTACTGGCCACACTCAATGCGAATGACGGCAGTATAATAAAAACGGTGGTGAACAAAAGCTTCATTAGTACAATGTGCACGCCTGAGACATGTGCACCTCCTCCAATAGGCAGCGTAAACACCACCAGAATGCCTATGACCCCGAATACCACTGACGAATAGATAAATAGTCTGGTAGCTATCTTTTGCATAGGTTTATTGTATCAGGTAAAGAGAGGCTGTACACAAAACACACTACCCACTGCTGTAGGCTCGTTCGAGCTCCCCAATGTCAATTTTCTTCATTTGCATCATGGCTTGCATAACTCGTTTTGCCTTTTCGGGGTCGGGATCGGTTAAAAGTTTAGGCAAAATGACAGGGGTGATCTGCCATGGCACACCGTAACGATCAGTGAGCCAACCGCATTGGATCTCTTTACCGCCCTCTGTTAATTTCGACCAATAATAGTCAACCTCCTGTTGCGTCTCGCAATTTACAACAAAAGAAATGGCTTGATTAAATGAGGAATTGGAACCAGCATTGAGCGCCACAAACTTCTGTCCTTCAAGCTCAAAGGCCACCGTCATCACACCACCCGCGGGCATGGGCGCACCCTCCCCGTAATAATTAATGCTCTCAATCTTCGCGTTCTTAAAAATTGAGACATAGTAGTTCGCGGCCTCCTCAGCCTGATGGTCGAACCACAGAAATGGAATAATCTTCTGCATAACGACTACTCTACGCTATCCTCCATGAATAATCTATGTACATGAGCGAAATCAATGTCCGATAGTAATCAGCAGGGCGATGGCACAGATACCCATTATTGCCGTTATGGTCCAGCCCATGACATTTGACACCCATCCGTTGGTATGTTCGCCCAGAATTTTTTTATTATTAGCCACGAGCATCAGCACAATCATCAGCGGCGGGGCGATAATGCCGTTGAGGATTGCGGTATAATACAACATTTGGAATGGCTTGATGCCGGCAAAGTTAATTAAACCTCCGATAACAGTCGCTATAGCGATCACGATATAGAAAGCATGGGCCTGCTTGAATTTGTAATTGAGTCCAGCTTTCCAACCGAAGGCTTCGGCTAATGCATACGAGGCCGAGCCGGCTAATATGGGTACGGCAAGCAAACCTGTACCGATGATGCCGGCCGCAAACAAAATATAGGTAAATTGACCCGCCAGTGGACGGATAGCTTCTGCGGCCTGATCAGCCGAAGCAATATGAGTGATCCCGTGAGCCCCAAGCGTCGAGGCGCACGTTATAATAATGAAAAACATGACCAGGTTCGAGAAAAGCATACCGACTGTGTTATCAAGGCGCATCTGTTTAATATCGCGGCTTCTAAGCTTCGGCACTCCCTTACCATAAAAACGCACTCTGTGTTGGGCGTAATCTTCCTCCGCCTCTTGATCGGCCTCCCAGAAGAAAAGATAGGCCGACAGCGTAGTGCCCAAAATGGCTATGATATTAAGTAAATACTCCCTGGAAAATGAGAAGCTCGGCACAAATGTCCGATAGCCTATTGCATGCCACGGCTGTTTGACGACGAACGCTACAATGACATACGCAAAAAGAGAGACTGTTATATACTTCAAAAATCTGGCATACGCCGGATAGGGCACAAATATTTCTAGTACAAGTGTCACCACCACTATAACAATGAGCCAAGCCAAAAATGGCACACCCGAAAACAACTGACCAGATGAAGCCATTGCGCCCAGGTCGGCGCCAACATTGATTGTATTTGCCACAAACAATAGCGCCACCGCACCGAATAAAACTTTCTTCGGGTAATGCTGCCGGATCACGCTGGAGAGGCCCTTACCGGTAACCAATCCGATACGACCGCACATTTCCTGAATGACCAGCATAAACGGAAATGAAAAAAAGGCAGTCCAGAGCTGATTATAACCAAACTGCGCGCCTGTTTGTGAATACGTACCTATACCCGAAGGATCGTCATCCGATGCTCCAGTGATAAAACCGGGGCCGAGCATTTTCCAAAACTTTTTAATTTTGTTCATAGCAATACATCATTTTCACGCTTCATCATAACAAAACGCACCAGCTCTAGCTAGTGCGTTTTGGCGGTGGAACTTTTTTGCCTTCTTTGCGGGCTTGAGATAACCCTATGGCTATCGCCTGTTTTCTACTTTTGACTTTCGTGCCGCTTCTGCCACTTTTCAGCTTGCCCCTCTTAAACTCGTGCATTACCTTTTCGACTTTACGCTGAGAGCCTTTTCCATATTTTGTTGGCATGGTTTAAGTAATTTTAGCTCGTACTGATTTTAATTACAAACGATCACGCAGGTGTTGTCATATGCCTGATACCCGATCTCTATCGGGCCGCAGCCGATCGAATTTTCTGCAATAACCGGGAAACTGCGGGAACAGCTGATCACATTCGAGCCATCGAGATCCGTAAATGTTGCACGGACATTGACCGAATCGCCAATGCTCAGTTTGCGCAATGCAATGGTTTTTGCAGGAGGATTATTGGGATCTGTCGCGTCAGTGATAATGAAAGTTGTGTGTATTTTTTTGCCGTTTACGGTTACGTGAGCCAATTTTTGATAGGTAAGATGATTAGGGT
>CAZHOA010000039.1:5204-7330 GCA_964534385.1 uncultured Candidatus Saccharibacteria bacterium
TTTTTGCCGTTTACGGTTACGTGAGCCAATTTTTGATAGGTAAGATGATTAGGGTTGAATCCAGCCTTGATCTGAATCAACTCTCGACTTACCGAACGCAATGGCGCCGCCCACGTCTGTGCTCCGATAGACATCATAACACCTAGTACTAGTACCAGCACCAGAGCCCCAACGATCATTGATTTTTTTATATTCATAATTTTTTGGCTATATTATTAATAATAAATAGTACGATTAAATAAATTAGAACTATCGACCCTGTGCATGTACATAAACACAATATCGATGTTTTTTTAGTGAATCGCATCTGCAACAAAAAAGACCGATCCCTCGGTCAGTGAGCTATTGAAAACTATGCTGTGAGACATTGAAATTACGCTGTCAAAATTGCTGTGGCGTAAAGATCGTGTATCAGTTGCTTGCGATCCGGATTGAATTGCACCATTTTCTCTTTAATTTCCTGTCCGGATAAAACACGTCTTTCGCCGAATTTTGAGTTCTCGCGATGCAAGGCATCATACACATCCGCTATTGCCACCATGCGCCCACACTCTGCGATGAGGAGCTTTGTCCCGTGAGAATACTCATGAAGTGGCGGCGGCAGGCGTTTGGGGTAGCCCTCGCGCTGAAAGCGATGGTGCCACAAGATCACTTCAGCAGTAAAATCAAAACGTCCGCGCAATAGCTTATAGCCATTCATGACGTGGGGCTTCACTTCTTTGGTATCCCGCGATGTCCAATCATCGGTTCTGCCTAGCGTCTGTAACGCTACGAGACACTTGCCAAGATCATGCAATAACCCGGCATAAAACACTGCCTTATCATCGAGATGCACAAATCGCGCGATGCTTCGAGACAAAAAACCGACACGCAAACTGTGCTGATAGTGAAAATGTGTTACCGTATTCTTGTGTTTTAATGGCGCCAGGAATGCGCGCATCGTCACACAGTCATCCGGACTCGTGGCTAGCTCTGCGAATGTACACTCAAGTAAATCTTCGAGCTTATCATTATCAAATAGCATACTGACACCTCCACCCTAAAAATATCACGTGAGTGATATTTTGTCAATTTTATCCGGACCGTCGACGCAAAAATCCGTGACAGTTATTTCTTATCTGCCGCGTTCATTGGATGCGGTTGTAGCAGGCTAACTCGGTTCTGTTCGGTATCCATAAAAGAGATCCAGAGTCCAACACCGGGAATCTCCATGGGCTCCATTGAATGTTTGCCGGACTGATCCATGGCGCCAAGGATCTTGCCGCCAGCCTCCTCAACCATTTTCATAGAGTCATGAATATCATCAACCGCTATAACTACAGACGGCGGGTGGGATAACGGATTTTCTGTTTTCTGGTAGAAACCACCATTAATCGTACCTGGCTTTTTCGGTCGGCCGGTTTGCTCATCGGATTCCGATGTAGTCGCTACAACGTAATTACCCATCTCCGGCCCCATCATCTTGGTCTGCCAACCAAACACATTGCTATAGAAATCGACCATGCGTTGCTTGTCTTGGTAGCCCATTTCGAAATGCACTACCGGGTTCATTTTTGTATTCATATAGGTGAGAATTCTACACGATAGCCAATGAATTATCAATTAAAACGACTACTGCGCTTTTTGAGACTTCATCTCGACAACACTCCGTAAAAGTCTTTCCAATACTTCCACCACAGTAGCGGTCACGATGGAAATAAAAGTAGTCACGGTAGCCAGGGCAATAAAGCCTGCCGGGTCGTCATTTTTGTCATGAAATAGCTTGATGTACAGTATTGCCATCGCAATCAAGATACCCGCTATGATCGCGCAATATCTTATATTCCGCAAAGCTTTCACAGCATTTAACGAGAACGCTTCGTCGCGCCCGATATATGCGAGGAATTTAAACGCCTGGTACAGCGCAACAAAAAATGGGATCGATGCTATGTACCCATATATTATGGAGGGGTTAAAATAAATACTCAACAGGTCTCTGTTCACGGCTGCTCCCTCAGTCAAAGGAAACCGGATCATGATCGCCAACACAACAATACCAATCAGTACGATGACTGTCTGAAGAAATATTATTGAACCTCGTTTCATAGTGGATGGGCTTTAAGTAACCATATTCTGATTTATTTCTC
>CAZHOA010000040.1:0-7259 GCA_964534385.1 uncultured Candidatus Saccharibacteria bacterium
GACCAATCTCACCAAGACCACCGAGTGGTATAATTTTAAGAGTATCTTTCTTGGCATCTTCGCCTTTGAACTCTTTGTCCGGTCGGGCTATTGGTATGAGGCGACGTGATCGAGGCAGATCGCGCCTGTCTTTGTATCGCGGCGCCCTGCGCTTATGGGGAGTCAACGTCAGTTGTGGCTTTTGATCGTTTTTAGTTTTTTGAGCCTGAACTTGGCTCGAATTCTCATTATCGTTCATAAATAAACACTGCTATTGTTAATATAATCTAGTATGCTCTCAAGAGATTTGGAGTCTAGTTTGAATATATTATCAATCTTTTTGAGTTCGATGAGCTGTGTGAGCTTACCGAATGTTATGTGTCGAAGGTGGGATTTGAACCCACACGAGATCGCTCTCATACGGCCCTGAACCGTACGCGTCTGCCGATTCCGCCACTTCGACATTAAAAACAAGAGTTAGAACTGCCGGCTTGTGGTTTGGTTGTGCCTAAAATAACAGAGTATATATGCTGGGAAAGCAAGAGAGCGAACGTTACTTCACATTATAAACGATTTAGGTTTTTTGTGCAAGTCCTGCATATACCCTGGCTATTTTTGCATTGATTATTATCTGAAAACCCTAGTGGTATGTACGTACCATGTGTCTATACTACTGAAACGATTTTGGGGTGCTGTAATGGTAGTCGTGTGATTGTTCATAATCTGATTACCCTGAGGATACAGGTAGTAAGGACTATACAAGAAAATTGCGGGTGCGTCTTTGATAATGATATCTTGTAATTCGGCATATTTTGCAAGTCGGTCGCGTTGGTTGGTTATTTGTCGGGCATCTTCAAGTATTTTATCTGCTTTCGGGTTGTCATAGAGCGCAAGATTGAGCCCGGGATCTCTTTTTTGGGAGGAATGCCAAAAACTAAAGGGATCAGGGTCTGTAGTAAGGACCTCGCCAAAAAGGAGAGCTTGGTAGTCTCTGGTTTTGATGGCTTGCTGCAATTCCGGCAATGAAAGGCTCCTAATGCTAATAGTAACGCCTCTCTGTTGCCATTGTGCTTTTAGCTCCTGAGCAACTTGAACTAATTGGGGCCAGTTTGATGTCGTGATCTCGAATGATAGTGGTGTAGACGTGCCTTTGGTAGTCTGTTGTCGTATTGTGCCGTTTTTAATCCAGCCAGCTTGCTCTAAAAGCGAATCTGCCGTACCCGGATTAAAACTGTAAGGTTCCTTTGGTTTTTTGATATCTAAAATACCAGGTAAAAGAGGTGATTGAATTGAGATTGCTTCTTTATGCAGAACCTTATTGATAATAGCATCGGTATCGGTCGCATAGTTCAGTGCTAACCTCACATTCTGATCCGATAATGGCGCTTTGGAAGGATTCATAAACAGGCCAAAATACCTGGGCAGTTTTAATTGATATATGTGTAGTTTGCCTTTCAAATTAAGCTCGTTGATTTTGTCTGATGATATGAAGGCCAAACCATCGATACGACCGGCATTATAGGCTTTAATCATAAGATCTTCAGAGTTAAAAAATGAGAATGCCAGCTTTGCAATATTGGGTTTGCCCTGATAATAGTTGTCAAAGGGCACCAACACATATGTCTTGGTGATACCCTGATTGTCTTTGATTATTTTATCAATTTTGTATGGTCCCGAGCCGATGGGCTTTAGATTTACATCTGTGAGGGCAAAGTTCATTGGTGTCACATTTTGCCATATATGTTTAGGTAGAATGCCCATGGTCATTGTATTTAAAAATTGGCCGTATTTGTTTTTTAAGGTGAAGACTATAGTTTGATCATTTTTGGCTTGAACTTGGACGCCTTGCCAGTTTTGTCTTTGGTAGCTTCCATACTCGCTGTTTTGAGCTGTCAAAACGCTGAATACAACGTCCTGAGCTGTGATTGGTTGTCCGTCATGCCAGTATATGTTATCCCTCAGGACGAAGGTGTAGTTTAGCTGGTCGTCGGAAATGCTGTATGATTGTGCGAGGTCATACGTGAGGTTGCCGTTTTCGTCATATTTCATAAGAGCTCCATAGATAATTGCCGTTAAATCTTTATCGGGGTCGTTGGCCTGGTCGAGTAGAGGATTAATGTGGATAGGTGTACCCACGATACCTTCGGTGTACGAACCGCCTTTTGCTGGCGCTACGGTTGTGAAATGATAATAGGTGCTAAAAGGGATAATCACGGCTGAAATGAGTGTTATGAATAACAGACAGAGAATCACAAGCCGTTCCCTGAACGAAAGGACTTTTGGAAGATAAAGCAATTGTTGTTTGGTAGGAAAAAGGCTTTTGATTTTTTTGGCTGCTAATCCTTCAGGCGTCGAACCAGCCTCCTTTTTTTGAGGTTTCTTGGATGTAAAAAAGTCATCTATTTGGTTTAAGCCGCTAATAGTCCAGGTACGCCTAGGTCAACCGCAAATACATACTATATTTGTGCGATTAAACGTAGGTTGTGTATTACGTTTTATAGTATGAGTCTAGTAATCGACAGCGCAAAAAAGAGTATGGCTAAAACAATACTGCTTGCGAATATGACCTTTTCAGCGCCACGGCGTGTGGCATAGGTGCTGTTGCTCGCGCCGAACGCTCCGGATATTCCGGTGCCTCTTTGTTGTATGAGGATGCTGATAATGAGAAGAGACGCTATAACCGCTTGAATTATGGTAATTATTTTGCTCATGTGCGAGTAAGGAAATAAATAATATACACCGCCAATGGTAGCATAGATTTTTTATTAAAACAAGGGTCGCTTTGTGCTAGTATGCTGTGGCTTTAGATTAGTCCGATGGAGCTTTTTATAATAGCTGATTGCAAATCTATGTGCTTCAGCGTCGACCTCCAGAATAAGATTTGTGCATGCCTCATCGAGATCTTCAATTGCTATAATCTTATGAGACTTATCAGGTGCTAAGATAATGTACTTGCCCTTGTGCTTTTCATTTTTTGTTAGGGCAATAATGGGTATATCGATATTAAGCACTTTGAGGATTTGTTCCGCAACAGAGAACTGGGCCTTGCCGCCATCAATCACAACAAGATCAGGCCGCGGCCAATCTGTATGTTTTAACCTTCTGGTCAACATCTCTGCGAGCATACCGGTATCGTTAGGCTTTCTAAAGTTAGCGATTTTAAATTTCCTATACTCTTTTTTATTTGGGATGCCGTCCTCAAACACAACCATTCCACCGCTACAATAGCTACCTTGTATGTGTGCTATATCATAACCTTCGATGCGACGTGGCGCTTCCTGGAGACCCAGCAGTTTCTGTAGTTGTTTTAGGGCGTTTACATGCTCACGAGAGGCCAGATCTTTTAGGATCTTTGCATTACTAAAAACCGTTTCCAGTTTCTTAATTTTATCTCTTAAAATCAGCGCATGTTCGAAATTGCCTGCTTTACCATTAATAAGCATTTCGGTATTTAATTTTTTTAGTATATTATTCTTTTTGCCCAATAAAATAGCCTCTATGGCATGTATATTTTGTTTATATTCTTTGCGTTGCTTGTCAGTGCTGTCATTTTTTTTAAGACAACAAAAGCCTGGACAATTATGAATGTGATAATTGAGACATGCTTTGTGGTGTGTTTGTCGACAGGTACAGTAGGGAAATATCTTGCGAAGCAGCTTAAGGGTTGTTTTGATGGCATTGCCACTGGTAAACGGTCCGATACATTTCTCATAATGTGTTGAGTCTGGGCGATGATCGACGAATATTCTCGGATACATATCGTCGGTAAAGACAACATAAAAATACTGCTTATCATCTCGCAGCATTATGTTAAATCGAGGATGATGCTTTTTGATGAGTTGTGACTCGAGGATAAGGGCTTCAATCTCCGAATCAGTCTCTTGCCATATTATGCTGCGTGCCATATTTACCATCTCGTGGATACGTTCATTCTGGTTGTCGTAGGCATATGATCTGAGTCTGTTTCTTAGATTTGAAGCCTTACCTATGTATATTGGAGTTTTACTCTCATCAAGAAAGAAATAGACGCCGGATGATATGGGGATATTTTTTGGCAGGTAATGAAGCATAGGGTGGATAAGATGATCAATGTATCGGCTAAACCTTACAACATAATTTGACTCTTTGCAATATTGGTGATATTAAATATTTATATTACATTGCGGGCTTATTATTGCTTTATTATAGTAATCTGATACTATAAGCATATGGAAGAAACACAACCAAAATATCCACTAGATTATGACGATATGATCAGGGCCGGTATGCATTTTGGGCGCAAGAAAACGGTTTTTAACCCAAATATGCTGCCTTTCATACATACGGTTAAAGAGCATATCTATATTTTTGATTTAATAAAGACCAACGAATATCTAGAAAAAGCAACTGCTTTTCTTAAGAAAATGATTGAAGAGGGCAAGAATGTGCTTTTTGTCGGTCTGACCAAGCAATCTGCCTCTTCGGTGCAGGCGATAGCCGAAGATTTACATATGCCCTATGTTATCAATAGGTGGCTTGGCGGTACGTTGACCAACTTCAAGACAATTATGGCTCGCGTTGCATTTCTTGATGAGCTCGAGCGCGAGCAAAAAGCAGGGGGTTTCGAAAAATACACCAAGAAAGAACGCATTATGAAGGAGCGCCAGATCGTTGTATTGAAGGAAAAGTTTGGTGGTATTCGGACTATGACTAAGATTCCTGATGTTGTCTTCTTATCTTCTTTAAAAGAAAGTCAATTGCCTCTCAGAGAAGCAAAGCTTATGGGAGTTCAGACCGTGGCAATAGTGAATACGGACAGTGATCCAAAACAGGTAACATATCCGGTACCGGCGAATGATAATTCCAAGAAGTCTGTTGAGCTTATCTTAACATCCATAAAAAATAATCTCATTGTCTCGTAGTAGCGTGTTGGCATATTTTTAATATAGAATACATCTTATGATTGATGTTATAAAAGAAATTAGAGAGCTTACTCAATTATCGGTTAATCAAATTCGCAAAGCCGTTGAGGAAGCGGGTGGCGATAAAGAAAAGGCTCTGGCAATATTAAAACAGCAGGGTGCTGCCGTTGCTTCTAAAAAGGCTGAGCGTTCGACCAAAGAGGGAATCGTGATTAGCTATATTCATACAAACAAAAAAGTCGGTACTTTGTTGGAGTTATTGTGCGAAACCGATTTTGTTGCTCGGAATCCTTTGTTTTTTGATTTAGCTCATAATATTGCTATGCATATAACCGCGATGAATCCCGATACGAATGACATCTTACTATCACAACAATATATCAAGGACCCTGCCATAACGATACGTGACATTCTCAACAATTCTATTGCCCAACTTGGTGAAAATATAAAAGTAGGTTCTTTCTCTCGTTTTCAGATTTAGAACACTATAGCTCTATGTTTTTACTTATTCCTTTGTTAATGGCATGTGTATCTTTAGCTGCAGTTTTCTATATAATAAGTAGAAAGTTTGTCTATTTAAAAAAATTGTCCCCCGAATTTATTGAATCCAGGATAACACAACATAATTTTTGTAGCGCCTTTTTCGAAGATATTATCGATTATAGCAAAGGCTTTAATATACGAGC
This sequence comes from uncultured Candidatus Saccharibacteria bacterium, assembly GCA_964534385.1. Lineage (GTDB taxonomy): Bacteria > Patescibacteriota > Minisyncoccia > 2-02-FULL-40-12 > IGHO2-01-FULL-4-A > CAYUQA01. Next base: position 5,567 of record CAZHOA010000040.1, read on the forward strand.
CCATAGCCTTGATCTATTAGCTGAGTTTGAGAAAGCACTTCGTAAATTAAGACTTTTTGTTTTGAAACTTGATGTTGTGAGTCACGATCTTATCAAAAAGATACGCAGCGCCGCCCAACACCAAAAGCATATGATTATTGAACATCAATCGGCACGCGACCAGGCAGAGCTTGCTTCAGACAGCGCCGACGGTGTTATTATTCGTCACCAGTATGCTGCTACATATGAGCAATCGTTGAGGGAAGAAGAGCAAACCTTAATAATGTCTATTGCTAAGGATCCAAGAAACGCCGACCTCTACAAGAAATTGGGTATAATATATATGCGTACGACCGAGTTTGAAGATGCGCTACAATCTTTTGAGACGGCGGCAAAACTTGATCCGGGAGATATTTCGGTTAAAAGAAGATTATCGGAGGTCAAAATATTATTATCAAAGATATGATGCCGATGTAGCTCAATGGCAGAGCAACGCTTTTGTAAAGCGAAGGTTGTCGGTTCAAGTCCGACCATCGGCTCCTGAGTCTTGTTCAGGTTTGGGTTTTAGTTCCATCGATGTTGGATAACAAGGCAAGGGGACATATAGATTCAAAATATAATACAAACGGGTAGGTGGCGGAGTGGTCAATCGCACCTGACTGTAAATCAGGCGGCCTTAGGCCTACGGGGGTTCGAATCCCTCCCTACCCACAACTCACCAGTTTGCAACAGACAGAAAAATTTTTAAGAGACATAAAATAAAACGGAGTATAAAACCCCGTTTTATTCGCACAATAGTATGGTATACTAATTATATATAAAGTAATTATTATATCATTTGATTACAAAAAGAGTTTTAGAAAATTTATACCTCGAACGTAAATTGTCAGTTGCTGCCATAGCCGCTTTGTTGCACTGCTCACAAAATAGAATTAATTACTGGTTGGCAAAATACTCGATCAAAAAGCGCTCTATTGCTGATGCAATGTATGCAAGGCATAATCCTAATGGTAATCCTTTTACTATTAGGGCACCGACCACTGATAGAGATTTGTTTTTGCTTGGCCTCGGTCTAGGTTTATATTGGGGAGAAGGCAATAAGGCTAATAAACTATCCATAAGACTAGGTAATACTGATCCGAAACTTATAAAATATTTTATACTGTTTCTCATAGATTTGTTCCATATTAATAAGAAAAAGCTGCGTTTTGGTTTACAAATTTTTAGTGATGTATCTGAAGGGGACGCTCTAGCGTTCTGGCTCCGAGAATTAAAAGATTTTAATATTGATAAAGATAAATTTCAAAAAATCGTTATCACACAAGCTCGATCTTTGGGAACCTATAAAAATAAAAACCGATATGGTGTCCTGACTGTCTATTATCATAATAGAAAATTAAGAGATATTATTTGTAAAACTCTGCAAAGTATGGAATAATAGCTACGAGATCAATTCAAAATAAGCCGATGTAGCTCAGTTGGTAGAGCAACTCCATGGTAGATCACTTCTGCCCACTCTAAAGGTAACTTTTTAGTGAATCCTGAATTACGGTTAAAGGTCTCGCACAAGATCAAGACCGTGGCCCTTATCGGGCCCGAACGACTGACAAGGGGATCCGCAATGTAGCGGATTAAGATACAGTCTAGTCCTCTTATAAGTGCCATGATAAAAGGAGGTATGAACGAAGGAGTAGGTCGCCGGTTCGAATCCGGC
>CAZHOA010000041.1:0-7250 GCA_964534385.1 uncultured Candidatus Saccharibacteria bacterium
ATAGCCTCGGCCTGATCCATGGATATACGAAAGGCCACGGCAATATCACTAGTAATATGCCGCGAACCGATCGGTAAAACAGCCGAGTGTATCAGTTCGCCTTCATGAAATAAAACCAATGACGACGTACCGCCGCCAAAATCCACATTCAAAACGCCGTGCTCTTTCTGATGCTTGTCCAAGACGGCCCGGGCCAAAGCCAGTGGCGAAAACACAAACTCAGCCACTTCAATATGGTTTGCGTTGATCGCTTTGGCAAGATTGTGAATGTAAGGACTCAAACCTTCAATCAACAAGACATCAGCCTCAAGTCGCAAACCTTTCATGCCCAAGGGGTCTTTGACGTATTCCTGGCCATCAATAATAAAAGCGCGTGGAATACGATGGATAATCTCACGATTGGGCGGTAAATTGATCGTGGCCGCGGCATCGACAACACGATCAATGTCGTGCTGCGATATTTCACTATCTGCCCGTGAAACGATAATCACACCCCGAGACGTCTGATGACCGATATGTAAGCCGCTCACTCCGATATACGCGCGTTCAATCTGAACACCAGCCATAGTTTGTGCCTGATGTACTGATGTTCGTATATTCTGAATCACTTCCTCCATGTCAATGATCATGCCCTTTCGCAATCCATGAGAGGCTGTACTGCCAAAGCCAATAATCCGGGAACGCAAAGATTCACGATCTAATTCCGCGATGATGGTCTTAACGGCTACGTTGCCAATATCAATACCGCAGATTACATGTTGGCGCAAAATGATGTATCGATGCCATTGCTGTGAATTAGCATCCTATTCCAGAGCAATGAGACATGATGTTTAACGGAGAGAACAGTGCGTAAGAATGTGCTCCTGCAGTGAGAACATAGCTTCTTCATCTGGTTTGGATCGCTCATGATCATAACCGAGGAGATGTAAAAAACCATGAACAACAAGAAATGCCAACTCTTGTTCTAATGACGTATGAGCAATAATTGCTTTTTCCTGCGCGATATCGGGCGATATAAAAATATCACCTAGCTCTAGTATACCATCAGGTGGCGTTTGTGTAGCAAGTGGATTATCAAGGTGGAGCAAAGGGAACGATAAAACATCCGTCGGTTTGTCTTTAGAACGGTACTGTTTATTCAGTTCTCGTATTTTTTCTTTGCCGATGAGATTAAGTGAGAGACCGAGCTGCCACTGCTGAATCCCGATAGTTCTTGTCGCGCAATCCAAAAAATTCTCAAAAAATGAGGTCGTATAGCGCTTCGTATTGGTTGTATCGCGAAAGGTAATATCGAGCATCTAGTTGCTGAGCATTTCTTGAGCAATGCGATTGACGACGGCACCGTCAGCCTTGCCTTTCAGGCGTGGCATTACAGCACCGAGAACCTTGCCGAGATCTTTGGCATTCGTTGCCCCAAGATTTTGAATGACTTCGGCAATCATCGGCCTAATCTCATCTTCGGACATCTGTTGAGGCATATAGACCATCAGCACCTCAATCTCAGCCTGTTCGTTGTCAGCCAGCTCATCACGGTGACCGGCGCGAAATTGTAGTACAGATTCTTTGCGTTTCTTGATTTCGGTAGTAATGACATCGCGAGTCTCTTCGTCGTTTAATTGGCTTTGAGTATCTAATTCGGCGTCAGCGATGCCCTGTTTGCTCAAACGGCCGCGCTTATCAAGCTCTTTATTCTTGACAGCACTCAAAACCATACTCAAAGCCGACCGACGCACACGGTCTCCTGATTTCATAGCTGCAATCATATCTTTTTTAATATCATCTTTGAGCATACCTATAGTATATAATTATAAATCGAGGTGTTGTTTTACTTTTTTCTTTTCGGTCTCAAACGTCTCTTCGTCATATTTGCCCATACGCTGCAGACGCTTGCGCAACATATTGAGATGACTGCCCATGATGGCACGATTGCGTTCTTGGCGTTCGGTGAATTTCTTTTTGAAATAGCGATTACTCTTGGCGTTGGTAATATGGTGGGTCTGTTGTACTAAACGCGTAAAACGCCTCAATAAGGCTCCGATACTTTCGTTGGGTTTTCGTTTAACTTCCATAAGAAACCTCCTTTCTTGATTATTATATTATTTCACGATCTTTGAACCTAAAGGCTTGCCGCCCAAAAGATGAAAATGCAAATGCGGCACTAACTGACCGCCATGTTCACCTTGATTCATGATCAACCTGAATCCTTTATAATCCAGACCGAGCTTTTGCGCAACTGTGGCAGCACCGAGCATCATGTGTCCGATCAAAGAAATATCAGCATCCGACAGGGCGCTTAAGTCCTGGATATGCTTTTTGGGTACGAGTAAAACATGAGTCGGCGCCTGAGGGTGTATATCACGGATAGCCAGCCAATCATCAGCCTCATGAACAATATCGGCGTTCAATTCTTTATTGATTATTTTACAAAATACGTCATCAATCATAATTCTTCATCATCCTGTATGGGCTTTGGGCGTCTGGTAGGGTTTTCGCTCAGACGCTTCTGGATGATACCAACAACCTTCTCAAGTGGCACAGTCTCCTGAACGCCGGAATCCATTTCTCGTATAATAACCGATCCATCAAGCGCCTCTTTTTGACCCATGATCAGGGTATAATTGATACCGTAACGATTGGCGATGCGCAGCTGAGACTTGATACTGTCACGACCGAAGGAAGCCTTGGCTGGAATACCAACCTTGCGAAATTCTTCAAACAGAATAAGGCTCTTGCGTTTTGCCAATTCACCGAGCTGACCAATGAAAATCTTGGGCTGAATGCGCGTATCAGGCACGACAACATTCTGTTCTTTCATCAACAATATAACTCGCTCGACACCCATGCCCCAACCGGTTGCCGGAGTTTTGGGTCCGCCAAGCGTGTGTACAAGCCCATCATAGCGGCCGCCTTGTAGGATACCCAGCTGGATGGCATTAGGATTTTCTGTGTTCTCCTCAGGCCACATTTCAAACACAGTACGAGAATAGTAATCCAAACCGCGCACTAAGCGAGGCTGTAAAACATAATTGACTCCGGTTTCTTCGAGTGACTCCATGACCAGTCTGAAGTGGCGTTTGCACTCTTCGTCCAGATAATCGACAATCTGCGGCGCCTCTTTGACCGCGTCTTTGCATAATTGCTCATTGCAATCCAAAACACGCAAGATATTGGTCTTGACTCGTTCCTTGCATTTTGGACAGATCTTTTTGACACGAGTGCGGTAATAGTCTTTCAGTGCCTTGATGTATTGCGGTCGGCAGGCATTATCACCGATACTGTTCACATGAACAACGATATTCTTTAAGCCAAGCATCTCTAGTAATTTATACCCGATGAAAATAATCGTGGCATCGGCGGCGGCACTCTCATCACCGAACGATTCGATGCCGAGCTGGTGAAACTGTCGATAACGACCATATTGCGGATTGTCATGTCGGAACATCGGACCAAAATACCACATCTGTACCGGATGCGGTGTCACTTGCAAACCGTGCTCTATATACGCACGAGCCACAGACGCTGTGCATTCAGGACGCAACGACAACTCGTCACCGCCCTTGGTTTTGAAGTTATATATTTCTTTATCGACGATGTCAGTACCGCGACCGACTGAATTCGTAAAAAGCCAGGTCGATTCAACGATCGGAGTGTCGATCTTGTCGAATCCATACCAGCTGAGAAGCTCTTTGGCCTTAGAAAAAATAAAATCCCAGTACACCTGGTCAGCGGGTAAAATATCGGACATCCCCTTGGGAGCCTGCAGTGCTTGTTTTTTCACCATAAATTCATGTAGATAAACCTCTTGAAACCTATTTTACAGCGAAAGCAAGCCCCAAGTCAAGCTCTTAGATTGTATAATGTTGCCGTGGGATGGTGCCGAATGATTTGAAAGGCCAGGCTCTAAAAAATACTCGGCCGGTGACCAATGAGCGATTCAACGTTCCCCAACTGCGGGAATCAGAACTCCGTAGACGATTGTCGCCCATGACAAAATACTCATTTGGGTCGAGCTGGATACGCAAATTCCCGAGCGTCTCCTGATGTTCCGATAAGTACGGTTCAGCAAGCGTCACGCCCTCAGGGTGCTGCTTGTTATAGATAGTGACCTTGTTATCCTTAACCTCAACTGTCTCTTCGGGCAAGCCAATGATCCTCTTGATAAAAAATTGTGTTGTATCCTGGGGAAAACGAAACACAGCCACATCGCCGCGTTCAGGTTGATGGAAGCGATAACCGATTTCATCGATCAAAATATAATCGCCATCGTGGAAATTTTCTTCCATGGATGCGCCTTTCACGAAAAACGGCTGGACCAAAAAGTACCGTATCGGAATAATAATAACAAGCGAGATAATAACGATCTTGAGCGTCTCCCAGATAAACGCGATAATCTCAGATCCGTACGAACCGGGCAGGGGCGCTTCAGACGTAAATTGCGTCGATGATTCATTCATACAAAAACTATATCATATGAACCGTCACAGAAAAAGTGTGATATACTGGAACCTATGCAAGAACAGCATCCGAACATTCTACTCACCGTTGGCCTTGGTAATCCTGACAAGCAGCATGAGCATGCCCGACACAACCTCGGCTTCATGGTGTTGGACGCATATGCAGATAAACTCGGCCTGACGTTTTCACTCGATACAAAATTCGAAGCCGCTATTGCCCATGCAACGACACCACCACGCTATTTTCTAAAACCCATGACATACATGAATAACTCAGGCCGTGCCGTAGTGCATCTGACACGTTACTACGGCATCGACCCGAAACACCTTCTCGTTATCCATGATGATCTTGATCTACCATTTGGCGATATCAAACTTTCATTTGACAGTGGTGCCGCCGGCCACCACGGAGTTGAATCCATTATTGAGACGCTCCATACTTCAGCATTTTGGCGCTTACGCATCGGCGTTGCCAATGACAACGTCCACGCTATCCGCCACAACAAAGCAGGCGAAGCCAAAACCGAGGCTATAGGCAATTTTGTGTTATCCCCTTTCTCAGCAGAAGAACAAGCCAAGCTTCCCGACGTTATCACACAGGCGATTCAAGCGCTCCCATCATGACATCATTCTTTGATAACAACGCGTTGCAGTATCTTAATGCCATTAATATTCTGGCCAAGGCTAAAATCGGCGCATTACAAAAAATCTACGACCATTTTAAAGGAGATGTGGAAGCCGCATGGCACAGTGATCTCAGCGCCTTCCTACCCCGAGATAACCCGGTACCATATCATCACCTACAGAAGACACTTGATGTGAGCAAAGAATTCTCCAAACTACAGCACGCGGGTATTGACATAGTCACAACATATGATAATAATTACCCGCAGCTCTTGGGTCAGATACACCAGCCCCCGTTCCTACTCTACACACGCGGCATGCATACTCTCTGGACTCGTCCATGTATCGGCGTTGTAGGTACGCGTAAAGTGTCTGAATACGGCAAACAAGCAACACCTTTTCTGGTAGAGGGCTTGGTGCGCGCCGGCTTTACTATTGTCAGCGGCTTAGCGGCCGGTATTGATACGTTAGCACATACCACGGCACTACAGGAGCAAGGCACAACCATTGGTGTCCTGGGTTGCGGCGTCGATGATCCCACGATTTATCCGGCACAGAATCAAAGCCTCGCCCGACGCATGATTCAACAGAATGGTTTGATCACGAGCGAGTATCCGGCTGGCGTACACGGTACACAGTTTACCTTTCCGCAACGCAATCGCATCATCAGCGGTTTGTCATACGGCACTCTTGTCATCGAAGCCGGCGAAAAGAGCGGCGCGCTTATCACCGCTCATGCCGCGCTCGAACAGAATCGCGATGTCTTTGCGGTACCAGGTACAATTTTTTCAAAAAATTCAATAGGCACGCACAGTCTGCTGAGTAAAGGCGCCAAGCTCGTCACACGCGTGGAAGATATTCTCGAAGAGTATCCATCACTAACACAACCGGCCCTACCGCTTCAATCTGAGACAGAGGACATAGCCGATCCCGTTGAACGCGTAATTCTCCACATCATCGCCGATACACCGACCTACATTGATGATATTATTCAAAACAGCAAGATGCAGTCGGAGCAAGTTACGGCCACCCTCATGATTATGGAAATTAACAAAAAAATTCGCAATCTTGGCAACAACACATTTATAGCACTCTAATACCTGGCCGTCGTCATTGCACGCGATTGCCATCTACCTATATATATGCAACTCGTTATCGTCGAATCCCCAACCAAAGCAAAAACAATCGGTCGTTTCTTAGGCAGCGATTTTGTCGTGAAATCTTCATTTGGCCATGTCCGCGATCTACCGAAAAGCAAGCTTGGCATCGATACTGAACACGATTTCAAACCGCACTACCTAATATTAGCCAAAGCCAAAAAAACAGTCGCTGAATTAAAAGAGGCCGCGCGCGATGCAAGCACAATCATACTCGCTACTGACGAAGACCGCGAAGGAGAAGCCATCGCCTGGCATTTGCTGGCGGCATTAGGATTGGAAGACAAAAAAACCAATGGCACCGCACGCGCCGACATCAAACGCATTGTCTTTCACGAAATTACCAAAACCGCCATCCATCACGCACTCGAGCATCCACGGACTATTGATTTGAATCTTGTTGATGCTCAACAAGCCAGACGCATTCTCGACCGACTCGTCGGCTACGAGTTATCGCCATTTCTCTGGAAGAAAATTCGTTATGGCCTATCAGCCGGCCGCGTCCAAAGCGTTGCAGTACGACTCGTCGTTGAACGTGAACGCGAGATCCAAAGCTTCAAGCAGGAAGAATACTGGAGCATCGAAGCCGAACTAGCCAAGCACAGCGAACCGCTCCATCTGCGAGCACGATTAATCAAACTCGCAGACAAAACACTCGGGAAGATGGACATTCAGAACGAGCAGCAAGCCCGGAGTATCGTCAATAATTTCGAGAAGGCCGCATATACTGTTATCGATGTACAGCGCAAGGAGACCAAACGCAATCCGGCGGCGCCTTTTACGACATCAACACTCCAACAGGAAGCCTCACGCAAACTCAGCATGTCAGCAAAACAGACAATGACCATTGCCCAGAAACTCTACGAAGGTATCGCTATCGGCGAAAGCCACGCCACGGGACTCATAACATACATGCGAACCGACAGCCTCAATCTGGCACAATCAGCATTGGATCAAGCACAAACCGTCATCAAAAATCATTTCGGTCCCCGCTACGCCCTTGATGAACCGCGCC
>CAZHOA010000042.1:0-7103 GCA_964534385.1 uncultured Candidatus Saccharibacteria bacterium
CCGTTTTTATATGGCTTAATAATGGTCAATGCGATACCCTGGTTCTGTTCCAGATAACGTGCTGTATTTAAAATTGAATGATGTTCGAGAGCAGAAATAATAATGTGCCGGGGATGGCGACTATGCATTTGTACGATGCCCTGAAGCGCGAGGTTATTAGCCTCAGTACCCGAGGCAGTCAAAATAACATCGTGGGATGACGTGTGAGTTACCTTGCGTATTTCAGATCGCGCTCGTTCAAGATACTGACGAGCCTGGCGTCCATAGCTATGCAGTGACGAAGCATTACCAATGATTTTTTGTTCACACGACGAAACAACCCTCCGTATCCGAGGATCTAATGGTGTATGCGCAGCGTAATCAAGATAGATTGTTTTTTTAGACCCCATCCGCCAACCCTCTTTCGAGATCAAACTTCTTCAGCTTTGAGCGAGAGTCGAATAAATTTATGAAGCATAGCCTATAAAATTTCTTAAGGCTCGCAGCCAAAGCTGAGGAGTTTGAGCCGAATATGGGGTTAGTGGATGGGGTCTGAGGCATAAAGACCAGTTTTTACTGGTCTTTATTATATACTATTTTTAAATTTAGTAAAGATTCTGTATAATGCGCTCGGTGAATAATGTCTTTACCCTAGGCACACCAACTCATCTCCACCAACTCAACCCGAGCTTCGCGAACCCTTTTGACCCGCGTCGCACAGCGACGTCTCTCAAAAGGGTTCGCCTACGCCGGTTGGTTAGAAACTATGGAACGAGGCATGGTTCAACGGAGGTTCTTTGAATACATTATTGCATCGCGGCGTCAATTGTCGCCTTAAATGTTGCAAATGGCTGAGCACCAATAAGACGTTTGCCATTGATAAAGAAAGCGGGTGTACCACTAACACCGATTGATGCCCCATAATTAGTATCGGCTTCAATCCTACCCGCATATTTGTCGGCATCAAGACATTTATTAAATTGGATAGCGTTCATCCCTAGGCCCAACGCCCAACGCTTGATATCAGGTTTTCCGTATTCGATTGTCCCTTGGCCTTTTTTGGCTTCTTCGGCGAATATCTTATCGTGTAGTTGCCAGAACTTTCCCTGCTCACCTGCACATTCAAGAGCTTCAGCTGATGGTTTTGACGCCGGATGGAAATCGAGCGGAAAATGACGATAGACTAAACGTGCCTTACCTGTGTCTATATACTGCTGCTTGATTGATGGTAATGTCGCTTCAGCAAATTGACGGCAGAAGGGGCACTGTAAATCACTAAATTCAACAATGGTGACTTTTGCATTTTTATCACCCAAAATGTGGTCGTTGTCGGTAACTGCTATATCAACCGGCTTTGTATCATCCGGTTGATCTTTGTTAATCTGCGCCAACTCACCATTGCGTGAGGCTTGATGAGTATATAAAAGCGTGCCTGAGATTACAACAGCGGCAATTAAAATGGCGATCGGCATTATGAAATACGTATAGGCTGGTTTATCGGCAACTTCACGTGGCATGTCTTCAGGAATTTGATAATCCATAAGTCTCTCAATTATATCAATAGCGCTACAACAGCCTAGAGCAGATGAGTCGTATTGATACAGGGAAATTAAAGTGTGTATTCAACGTACCATGAACTATATCTGGTTTCAATGGGCTTATATTTGACAAATATAATAAATAATTATATAATATATACGCTGACTACTGTGAATCCGTGACCAGTGGTTGAACCATAACCGTCGCAACACGGTTATCTGGAGGCAGATTTCAATATATTACATCTCTGTTTCCTTTACGGCCACAAGGGAAAAATGCTTTGTTTTCAAGGCAGAAAACCGTTTTTATGGTAGTCGGCGCCAAAAGCAAATACCGCTATCACAGCGGTATTTGCTTTTAGCTAGGCATCTTGTTTAATATGCGTTTCTTTTTCCAAAAATTCGAATACTTTTTCACTCATCATTGAATCTTTGATCTGCTGCTGCATTTTTACAATATCGACCTTATTGAGCATCTCCTGAGCTTGAATACCGGACTGACTGATATAATTTTGGAGTACGTTTTGGAGCTCGGCTTGAACCTCGGCATCATCAACAGTAATGTTTTCTTCCTTACCTATTGCATGAGATATCAGTGCCATAGCGACCTGGTTCTTGGCCTTCTCGCGCCATTCGTTTCGAAGCTCATCCTGTGTTTTCTTGATGTGCGCCAGGTACAGACTCAGCTCCATGCGATTGCGATGCAAGTCATTATCAAAAGCCTCTATCATACGATCCAGTCGCTCATCAATCATATAGTCCGGAACTGTTACGGTGCTTGTATTAACAATGGCGTTTAAAAGTTCTAGCCTCATCCTCTGGGTTTCCTTGTTTTCTTTTTCAAGCGTCAAACCATCCCGAATACTCTGTTGTAATTGGCCTAATGAAGAGAACTGTCCCACGGACTGAGCAAACGCGTCATCGATGGCAGGCAATTCAGATTCAGAAATTTTTTTCAATGTTACATCGCACTGAAGCTGTTTCCCGGCGATAGATTTTTGATAATAATCATCAGGAATGGCCAATGAGAACTGTTTGCGTTCGCCAGATTGCATCCCGATAAGATTATCTTCAAAACCGGTAATAAATGTCTTGTCGCCGATGGTAATGACGTGATCACGACTTGTACCCCCATCAATAACACCGTTATCGTCTTTTAAAGTAAAATCAACTTCGACAACATCGCCCTGACGAGCCGGTCGCTGAACCTCATGTATATCTTTTCGAGATTGAGCAATATCATCTAAAACGCTCTGGATTTCCTGCTCCGAAACAACAACAGCATTCTTGCGAATAGTCAGACCCTTATAAACGCCCAGTTCAATTGACGGAAAGCACAGTACATTAATATCAAATGTCAAACCGTCATCGTCATTTTTTACAATACTAAAATCGCTTTGTTGTATAACGTCGCATTTTTCTTTTTTAATAATTTCATGCAGTGTCGTCTGTACCGCTAATGAGAGCGCTTCCTGCTTGATCAGTTCCGGTGAGATTGCAGTGTGAGTTACACTATGCGGCGCCTTCCCTTTGCGAAATCCCTGTACTTTCATGGTACGTGCCAGCGCTTTCTCGGCTTCGCGAGCATATTCGTGTACATCGTCACGAGAAAGTTCAGCATGGATTTTGTTTTTTCCTGGTTCTAATGGAGTTATAGAATACTTCATAGGTAGATAATTAAGCTGTCACTGATTTTTCTGACGTATTTTCCTGCTCCGGAATCGGTTCCGGTACTATATCCCCGGATTCCAAGCCTGATTCTTCGGCAAGCATTTGAGCCTGAGGCGCACGAACATCGATTTTCCAACCTGTTAATTTCGCCGCTAATCTCACATTTTGGCCGTTCTTGCCGATTGCCAACGAAAATTGATCATCGACCACTTCTGCTAATGCATGACGATGGCGGGGATCAAGAATCTTAACCTGTATGACCTTGGCAGGCGATAGAGCATGGGCAATAAACTCTTCCGGTTTTTCGTTCCACTCGATAATATCAATCTTTTCACCGGCAAGCTCATTAATTACTGTCTGTACCCGGACACCCTTTTGGCCCACGAGCGAACCAATGGGATCAACACCATTTTCATGAGAGACAACAGCAATCTTGGATCGGGAACCGGGCTCACGGGCGATTGATTTAATCTCAACACTGCCCGATTCTATTTCAGGCACCTCAAACGAGAAAAGTTGCAAAACAAGCTTGGGATGCGCACGACTTAACAAGATAACAGGACCCTTGTTGGTTTCATCGACACGGAGGATCAAAAAACGCAAACGTTGGCCAATTTTGTAATGATCATTAGGGAGTTGTTCCATCGGGATAAGTAATCCATTCGCCTTGCCGAGATCAACATAGATCATTCTGCCTTCAATACGCTGTACGATGCCCGACGTTACTTCGCCTTCTTTATTCTTGAATTCAGCAAAAACGACTTCACGTTCAACTTCGCGTAAACGCTGAATAATCACTTGCTTAGCTGTTTGAGCAGCAATACGCCCAAAATCAGTCTTCGTTTCAAGTGGAATAATAACCTCACTACCAATCTGAATAGTCGGATTATCTTTGTGAGCATCTTCAAAAAGGATAAATTTCTCAGGATTAAATTTAACGCGATTGTCTTCTTCAGTCGTTTCTTCAACAGGCATCGCGCTGTCGGATCGACGCGAATACTCACGGTCACGATCGCCGCCCGGCCTTTCTTCAATTTTGGTCATCGCCTCAGGTAATTCACCAGTGATATACCCTTCCTCATCAACCCCTTCAACGACAATTTTAACTTGCGTAATAGTAAACTCGCCCGTCTCATTATCTAATTTTGCTCTGATAATCTGGCCTTTTTCGCCATAATCCTTTTTATAGGCTGCTGCTATCGCCGCCTCGATTGTCTCGACTATTTTATCGCGTGGAATGCCCTTCTCTTCAGCAATCTGTTGAATTGCTGAAATAAATTGTTTTGTATCTAACACGGTCTGGATAGGTTACTACTGCGTAAGATCATAGCGCGATGACAACCTACGGAGCATTAATCTACCTATTTAATTGTTTAAAATGAAATCCGCACGTCATGCGGATAGTACTGATTGCAGGTTAAAGTCCATTGTAGCAATCGAGAAAGCCGATGTCAAGACAATACGATGTCTATAGCATCAATTTTCTGGACAGCATGTCAAGTTATCCACTTTTATAGGCATCTATCAACACGTTATCCCCATATGTACAGTTTGACCAAAAAACGCGTCCCTGCTAAACCAAAAACAGTAAAAGTGCTATACTTTATTTATCATCGATGACTCCTCCCGACCAACAACACACAAATCTCGAATCACAGCTTGAGAAAAAGCTCTCGTCTCTGGAATATGAGAAAATTGAAGAGGATATAAAGAAGAATGCAGTCGCTCTGAAATTACCCTATGTGAATCTGACATCATATCCAGTCGATATGTCTGCGCTGCTTTTAGTTGATGAAGCGGATGCACGAACTGGTCGTTTAGCGATTATTACAAAGAGTGGTCAGAAATTAACCATAGCCGTCCGCGACCCTAAAAATGCTCAGACAATCTATGTAGTTGATACACTCAAGAATCGCGGTTTTGAAGTGGTTTTTGTGCTCGTATCCGATGCAAGTCTTGAGGTTGCATGGCAGAAATATTCTCTCAAACAAAGAGCACCCCAGGAACAGCAAGGTATCGTTTCAATTAAAACTGAAAAATTTCAGGATATAGAACAAAAAATACATAGCTTGGAACAGCTCAAGGAGCATCTTGCCCAACTACCCGTTACTGACGTGCTCGATAGTATGTTAACAGGCGCTCTGCATATCAAAGCTTCAGACATTCATATAGAACCGGAAGAAAAGCAGATCCGCCTACGCTATCGCCTTGATGGCATACTCCAGGATGTTATTAATTTCGACAAAAGCAGCTTTCCGAACATTCTTTCCCGCATCAAAATACTCTCCGGCTTAAAGCTCAACATCCATGAAACACCTCAAGACGGCCGTTTTACGATACGCAAGGAAGCTAAAGATATTGAGATTCGTGTCTCCGTACTACCGGGAGCTTATGGGGAAAATATCGTCATGCGTATCCTGGATCCAGAATCAATCAATCTCAATCTGACTGATCTGGGTATGCGCGCATCGTTATTGGATAAAGTTAAAAAACTACTCCAAAAAACAACCGGCGTTATTCTCAATACCGGTCCGACCGGTTCCGGCAAGACCACAACACTCTATGCTTTTATCAAAGCCGCCAACACGCCGGGTGATAAAATTATCACGATCGAAGACCCGATTGAATATCATATTCAGGGTATTTCCCAAACGCAAATTGACGAACAAGCCGGATATACATTTGTGAACGGCTTGCGCTCCATCATGCGTCAAGATCCTGATATTATTCTTATCGGTGAGATTCGAGATAGCGAAACGGCCGAGATTGCCATGCAAGCCGCTTTGACCGGTCATCTTGTCTTCTCAACGTTACATACCAACGATGCCGCCGGTGCTATTCCGCGGCTCATTGACCTTGGAGTCCGTCCAGCAACGATCGCTCCGGCCATTAAAGCCTCTATGGCTCAGCGTTTAGCCCGGCGTCTCTGTCTTGAATGTAGAAAAAAAGATACGATCACAAAAGAAGATCACGATTTGTTAACAAAATATATACCAACGATTACCGCAGAAGCTCAGGATACAGCAAAGAGTATACCGCGTGAATTATACTATCCTGTGGGATGCGCACAATGCAATCAATCTGGCTATAAAGGTCGAATAGGAATTTATGAACTATTTGAAATAGATGCTGATATTGAAAGATTAATATTAACGTCACCGGCGATATCCCAAATTCAAGATATGGCGATTCAAAAAGGTATGCTAACCTTATTGCAAGATGGATTATTGCGAGTTATGGAAGGCATTACTACAACATATGAAATTATACGCATAATCGGAGAATAAAACCCATATAACCTGTAGGCAACGTCCCGGATTCTTAGAAAACGGGTTAGAATAGCACCGAGGTATATCCCAGTTAGACCAAGATACCCATCTGCGAAACTATTCCTATTGAGTCTGGATGCATATACAACAAGACTCAATTGCCTACAGATTATATGGGTTTTAAACGTAAAAAACCTCATTTTTATAATGAAGAAGTACTAAAGTACAGTATACCAAAACCTGCTTGTATGTCAAATAAAATGTGCCGACCCTATGGAGCATACCACATTATCGAGAATTAAACCTGAAGATGTTGTTTTTGACGCGGCACTACGACCGCCATCTTTTTCGGAATATATTGGCCAGGAACAAACCAAGAAGAATCTTGCCATTTTAATCGGTGCTGCCAAAAAACGCGGCGAATCGCTAGAGCATATTTTAATCCATGGTCCATCCGGATTAGGTAAAACGACATTATCCTATATTATCGCTCAGGAATTCGGCTCGACCATCAAAATCACCTCAGGTACGGCACTTGAAAAGGCCGGGGATATTGGTTCGATTTTGAGCGGCCTCAACGACGGCGACTTTTTATTCATTGATGAAGTCCATCGTTTAAATAAGAACGTCGAAGAAACACTATATC
>CAZHOA010000043.1:0-7048 GCA_964534385.1 uncultured Candidatus Saccharibacteria bacterium
CTTTCTGGCCATTTCGGTAGTAAAGCAAACCTAATTGAAATGCAATACTTGGGTCTTTCTGATTACCACGTACTATTTTCTCAAACTGTGCGATCGCCTCCTTCAACTGGCCGCGACGTTCATAGATGGCCGCTAAATTGTACAAGGAAGGTCCGAAATTATTGTATAGAGCAACTGATTTCTTGAAATTTTCCGTTGCTTTGTTTAGATTATCATTGATCTGTCCTTGGATTTGCGCTGCGTCGCTCTGTTTTATCTTGTTTTTGGATGGCGCATAGAGCAATTTCTGGAGCGTATCGGCAACAGTGAAATAGACCGTACCAAGCCTGAAATAAGCCAGAGGATTATTGGGATTTCTGATGAGAGATTCGTTGTACATATTGACCGAGAGTTTATCAGCGCCACCAACAAAACCAATGAGATTCTGGTAAATATAACCTCGCTCCAGCCAATTACGTGATTCACTGGCGTCGAACAATGTTGGCTGTATGGCAATATCGATAGCAGAACTCATTAAATTCTGAATTCTATTGGAGTAAGCTTCTTTGTTCTCGCCTTTCTGGGGCCCGGTTTTGATATCATCACTAATTTTCGCAATAACTTTTTCTGATAGCACACGATAGACCCGGCTATCATATTTGTTGGCGTTAATGCTTTTTGTAAGCAGTACGATGGCATCGTCTGCTTTTTGTGCTTCGACGGCTTTTTTGAAATAATAATTGGCCCGGTATTGATTTTGGACGAAATATCCAGCAACAGCGACAACCAGGAGACATATAATAAATCCGAGCGATCCCAAGAAAGAACTATAGCTACCAGTCTCCAAACTCATCGTCCGGTAATCTGAATCAGATTCCAAACTCAACATAATCAGAAATGCCACCAATAAAAGTACGGCTGTGATATTGATTTGATAAAGCAGAAACCCAGCCATTATCGATAGTAGAGGCGCAACCATAAGCAAAGAGGCTTTCTTGCGATAAAGAATGCTGATTTGATAGATAATAATACTGAAGGCGAAGAGTAACGCCAGAGCAAATATAATCCCGCCCTCCACGATCAATGTACTCAATTCTGAAGCGCCTTCAAAAAATTGCGTATTATAAAATACCGTATTAGCTATCGGTAATGGCTTAAACATATCAAAGGCGACTGAAAAATGTTCCAAACCGTAACCCAGGGGTCGTGTATAAAACATGCGTTTAACAATTTCGTATGAAGTCCTCTGATTCGGTGAGACTTCAGCGGGAAACTTTGACTTCACGGAATTAATCGTTGTATGACTCGCCATCAAGATACTACCAGCCACAATAATAAGAGCAGCGATCACAAAAGACTGCAAACGTTTTTTGCCAGTTGTATGTTGACTCTCAAAAATAACCAACGAGATAATACCGACAAAAAGCACACACCAGATCACCCACCAATTCGCTATGATGACAAAATAAAGACCCAAGAGAATACCAATGGTATTAATTATTTTAAAAACTATAGAGTCGTACAATGCATCTCGGCGTGCCACGAGAAAAACGCACGTGACTGACCCCAAAAAACCCAATGTGTTGAGCGAACCCAGAGTGTTGAACGCCCGTGAGGCAAACACGCCATGCTTAATGACAAATACGCCAAGAGACTGCAGAGCCGCAAACAATAAAGTACCGCACAAGGAAAGGCTCAGGACTTTTTGTAACCTCTCTCCTCTATCATGCGCGACAGTATGTCGCAAAAAGAAAAGCATGGCAAAACTAACTATGGTGAGAAAAGACCATGCCCTATTAATATCAAAACCGAATAAACTTACTGAACGTTGGACTGAAAATACCACGGATATTAAGGCCGCAAGACATACTCCAACAAAAAGCCAATGTACTATACTTTTGCGATACTTCAGTTCTCCACCATGAATAGTGCCTACAAGATAGAGCACAAAAGCAAGTCCCGTAAGAGCAAAAAGCAGTATCTGTTTGTTAAATTCGATACCATCAAACGTAAATGGGAGAAACCAGAGCGGTAAAAGAAAAAACAGGACATCCAGACAAACTCCAGTAACGGTGTCGTAATACGACTGCTCCTTTTTTGTTCTCACTATATCATCATCGGCATGGCCCCGATGATCAGTACGCAAAAATTCCATAATAATAATGGGCTTTATTCCTTATGCAATGGCGTTCCGGACATTGCATAAGTCATCAAACCTATCTGTTTATATACTTGATAATAGTATAGCTTTGTCGCCTGTCTTAGTACACTCCTGGTGTGCATATATTTTAAGGACTAACCGACCCCGTACTGCTCGACGCGGGCAGTATCGAAGTAATCGAACTCGAGCTGATTATATTTTGATCATTTGATATGGTCGTCTGCGTAAAAGATGTAGAAGTAGTAGTGTCCGAGGTCGAAGGTTGGGGTGTCGAAAATGATTGAGTGGCTGTCGGAGATTGTTGAGGTGTCGTTTCCGTCTGAGATGATGAAGCGATAGGTTGCATGGTATCCGAAGGTGTCACCGATGGCGCTGGAGAAGCTTGCGGAACTAATAAAGGATCATTAGAAACTGAAGCTAACGGAGGCTCAACAATATTTGCATCACCACTAGTCTCAAAACCCTTGCGTCGGGCAACTACCAACCAGTCAAAGGTACCGTTTTGATCTTGACCGCCGATCTCCCGCACGACGAATCCGTAGGGATTTTTGGCGGCAACATAGAGACTGCCGTTGAGATATGTCGTCGGAGTCACAACGACACGAATTGAAATATTAGATGATATAACGGCTGTGAATGATTTATCGAAATAGATGCGCGCTTCAGCATTATGCAACTGGCCAGTACCGGAAAGCTGAATCTCACCGCGGGTAGAATCAACACCATAGGTGGAAACATAATTGCCATTCTCTTTCAAATCAAGCTTTGATTGGTCCGCTGCTTGCGCACCATTGCCATTTAACATAGTTTTTACATCATCGGGCGCACTTGTTGCAATTTCAATAGATCGAGTACTCCAAGAAGCAACATCTTCTTTCGTAATATCAACCAAATGAGCGACATTGTAGTATGTCTTCTTCATACCCTGGGCAATAAGATCACCCTGAACAAAGATATTCCTAAAAACGGCAATCATTGCGGTGAAGAATGAGCTGTCATTGATTGATTGTGCACTCTGCGACGCTAACGAACCGAGTATCCCATCCATCGGTATACTATCTCCATTCATCGATAGACTAGTATGCAAGGCCCCGTGTGAATTGGCATCGCCGGCATACCAAGAGGGATTGACAAAAACCATCACCAAACCGGTCGAGCTGGAAGCTGTATCACTAAATCCTTCAAGCGCCATACCCACTACACGCCCGGCACTGGTTGCCTTCATACCGATACCAGGCAGCGCCGAGGATGTGATCATATCCCCCGGTTTTATATCCCCATTACTCAGAGTAACCTTAACTGGAACGCGCCCGGCAAGTGCAATTGCTCTCTTATTAGGTTGTTTCAAGGCATCCCATTCGGATAATGTAATACCTGGTTTTGTGGACACAATACCAACTAATGTATTACCGTAGGCACTATTCGACTTTGTTAGGACATTTGGCGACTGGGAAGCTATAGCGACTATATCACCCGCCTGGATATCACTAGAATCGACATCATATACCTCAGCTACGTCAAAGTTGGCAATCTGGAATTGCTTACCCCAGAATTGCGCCGCATAAATATTATTGAAAAATCCACCCGGACGACCAATATCGTAGCCGCCTTTAAATGCAAAACCAATACCACCGCCACAAGAGATAGTACCGCACTTTACCACCTTCATAGCAGTATTCGTACCGTCTTGATAACTAATAATGGGCAAGTTGTCGGCAGTAAAAGCAAAACCTGGATATTTACCGACATTTGCGACAGCGCTATCAACGATATTGACTGTAATAGCACCGGTACAGTCAGTTGCACTGCATCGAGCAACATACAAAGCCACAGTACCAGTTGCACCTCCATATGCGACTATCGGCACATTGTCGGGACGGGAATAATTTACCCTGAGATATGTTGTACTAGAGTTACCAACGTCCACCTTCGATATAGTATTACCACTTGAGCAGGCAGAATTACCGCATTTCATTACCTTAATAATATTATTGGTATTGTTATAAAACGCCACTACGGGCTTGCCGTCACTTGGTACTGCAATGGAAGTATACTGGCCACTAGCATTTGTGGTTCTTGAAGAGCTTTCCAGATTAGTCGTCAACGTAATACTACCGGGCGTACAGGCCGCATCGCCACATTTAGCAATGTTGAGCTCGGATACCGTAGTTGAACCACTTGAATAGGCAACTATAGGAAAGCCATCAGTGCCCAGAGCTGCTGAAATATAGTTTACGGCTCTCAAAGCTGCCACAGAACCCGGGTGATCAATGTTGGTCTTCGGTGTATTCGATGTACTACATGAGCTGTTAGTACATTGCACAATGTTTAACTCAGAATTGGAACATGTACCAGAAGCACAAGTCCCACTGGCATAGGCAATTATTGGATTACTATCGCTATTAATGATTAAGGAGGAGAAGAAACCACTACCAAGCACACTACCTGAATCTACTGTCGTCACAGTAGCAGCGCCCGTACAATTTGCGTTGGCGCATTTTGCTACCTTCAGATTTGTATTTGTTAAGTCATAATAAGCAACCACGGGCTGATTATCAGCTGCCGGCACTGCTACTGAACTAAACTGTCCCACATCACCGCCTGTATCCACTGGCGTCTCTATAGCGTTATCGTCACTGCAGTCTCTATTACCGCATTTATGAACTCGGAGGTCTAGATTTGTAGCATCGTAGAAACTAATAACCGGTTTACCATCAGATGATGAAGCTATTGATGTATATTGGGCGTTTATTTCGGACTGTCTGGTAATAATATTAGTAGTATTGGCACAATTAAAGCTACCGCATCGCAGGAATTTTACATCACCGTTGGTGACATCATAATATGCAACCATCGGTAAACCATCCTGACTAATGGCTATGGAGGGAAATTTTCCGACACTTATTGTCGCGTTGTTATTTGAATCGGGCACAGTGGCAACATTGCCAGTCGCGCAGGTAACCGTACCGCATTTTACAACCCTCAGACCACCGCTGGCGCTGGCATAATAACTAAATATCGGTAATCCATCAGTTCCAAGCTTGATTGAGGTACCACTATTGCCGGCAACAGTATCGATACTCGTAATAACATCACTCGCGGTACTGGAGCATCGCGTTTCAGCACAGGCCAGAATATATAACGTACCGCCATCATGGACACTGATGACCGGATTTCCGTTAGTACCTATCACCATAGCTATAGAACTCAAAATTGCCGATCGGCCGCCAGTAATGCTATGCGTGGTAACAGTATTACCCTGTGTACAGGTTGCATTACCACACTTAGTAACTCCGACAGTATCATTTGTAGTAGTATCGTACGTTATGATCGGCAAACCATCTTTACCGATAGTGATTGCATTATAGAGGATACTATTGGCCGCCCCGGCGGTACTAACGAGCTTGGCGACAACGGTATTATTGCCAGTACAATTTGTTGAACCGCATTTAATGAGGTTGACCTGTGATTTAGCCGCAGATGAGCTGGAATAGCTGATAATCGGAAAGCCGTCTGCCGCAATCGCCATAGAACTAACCATACCGACTTTATTACCAGCATCAACAGATGTGATTTTATTATTACTCGTATCACTACAGCTAGCATTACTGCATTTAACAACATTTAACTCCCATCGTGTCGCCGCGTTGGAAGACGCACTGGCATAACTAATGACGGGAAAACCATCATTCCCAATGGCAAGTGAAGGAGACCGCCCTATATCGGTGCTCGATACTGAATCGATGGTTGTTGTCACATTTCCCGTAGTACATGTTTTGTTACCGCATTTAGTGACTTTAAGTTTTGTATTTGTAGTGTCGAAGTAAGCCATCACTGGGAAACCATCAAAACCAATCTGCATTGACAATGAAGCGCCGACATCGCCCGTCGAGTCAACAACAGTAATACTACTACTGGCATTACTGGAACTCGCTACGGGTGAACTATTAACCAAAAGATTGCCAGTTAATTGTAAGTCGCCAGAGACAGAAGCATTTCCAGCCACCTGGAACCTCGTAGTCGGTGCTGTTGTACCGATACCGACATTGCCATTACTATCAAGTGTCATCTGCTGTGTACCGGCCGTTACAAAACCGAGCGTATTAGTTCCTGAACGGAATAGACCGGTATCGGTATCTTGGGCGAAACTATAGGCTGGCGCCCCAACAGTCCCATTGCCGGCATAGTATCCTGAAATTGAGGCAATTCCGCCAACTTCAAGAGCTGTATCAGTCGAGCCGCCAGCATTTATACCCAGCCTACTTGTTGCAGATGTTAATTCAAAATTGTTCGCAACACTGGCGTTGTTATCAAAAAAGGCATTTGAATCAACCTCAAGCGAACCCGATATTAATAGGTCGGAAGCACTGCTTAAAGCATGACCAGTGGTATCACTGCCAACCCGATTATAGGCAACAGTTGCGACGTTGCCCAAACCAGCATTAAAACTATTCGTAAAAATACCGCGTGAAGCAGAAGCTGTGCCTACAACTTCAAGTTTAGTATCAATCGTCCCGTTATAATCGGTACCGACACCAAGGAATCCTCGATAATCGATTTTAGCTACTGCATTGTTTGCAATATAGAAAACGTGTTGATATGCAGAATTTCCGCCAAGCGCACCGGGTTTACCTGAGCTATATTCATTCTCGCCATTTGTATTCATTGAAATATTGTTAGCGACATTGCCATTCGTATCATAAACTAGCAATCGAGTCTCAGTAGCTTGTAGATTAACAATCTTAAACCGTGCCACAGGATCTGCTGTAGTAACTAAATCCAAAGTCGGATTAAGGGATTTAATTGTAAGGTCACCTGAAATACTAGCATTACCACCGAGATCAAGACGACCCGAAATACTCGCCGTTCCCCCGACCTCAAGCATCGTATCGGTGAAAGCACCGGCGT
>CAZHOA010000044.1:0-5059 GCA_964534385.1 uncultured Candidatus Saccharibacteria bacterium
GGTGGGACGTCGCCATCAGGCGCTAGTATGTATGGGCGGTCACCGTTGGCAGCTAATAACATGCCTTGGCTTTCAAGGCCCATCATTGAGCGAGGTTCTAGATTTGTTATTGCCACAATTTGGCGGCCGATCAAAGACTCAGGGGTATAATATTGCCCTATCCCTGAAAGAATTTGTCGTTGTTCTTTACCGAAATCGACTTGTAATTTTAATAATTTTACGGAGCCATCGATCTTTTCGGCGCTTACAACACGGCCAACTTTAAGCTCAATTTTTTTGAAATCGTCTAGTGTGACCATATATATTGGTATTTTGGAGCCCTGGCGCATAACCCCATTTGAGCGGGTTTTGAGCCCGAAGCGGGCATGGTTCAGATCCGACGACAACGTCGTCGGATCTGAGAGCGAGGGCGAAACCCTGAGGACAGCACGCTGGGCTGTCCGAGGAAAGCGAAAAGGGGTTGTGTGCTAGGGCTCCTTCTGGGTTAGATCATGCCAAGCCAATGATCCATTAAATCACATATACTATAAAATAAAAAACGGCGGGGGCCGTTTTGGTTAGTTTGATTGTCGACTTGGCTAATCAATACCGAGTACCGCTAGTGCGTAGTACGGTACTGATTTGTAATTTATGCCGGACGGTAGCATAGCCGCGTCGGAAAGGCGTGGATCCAGAAAATAACACGTGCTGACTTTGTGATCGGTCAGTTGTTTTACCGGATCGGGTTGTTTCTCCTCGTCAAAGGCACGGATGCATTTCCCGTGCATGACGTCACAGATTCTGAAATGCGTCGCGTCTTTCAACGCCGGAGCTATGACTATCGCGCCCTTGGTTTTTATAATCCCGTAGGCATAGCGTTCCTCTGAGCCGACCTTGTGTTCGAAACGAACATAGTAATCGGCATCGGTGAAGCCCGCGCTTTTTAGATAAGCGACAATGCGAGCCACGAAGCCGTGCTTCTGATAGTACATGGCTTCTGCGGTTTGTGCATCCGTCTCTATTTTTAAGATGCAGATCGCCGTACTGCTGCCGACGCGGAACGTCTTGAGTTCCAGAAGACGAGCGCCACGGCCGCTATTAACGATTCGGGTAATCTCATCCTCATACTCACGGCCGATTGATTTTTTGAGTAGTTCGGCTTTGGCTGGCGCTCCGATCTCATACGCCGTTCTGATGATCAAGCCGGCTACGACCAGACTCAAAACGTATTCAAGCCACGCGATATGCCATAGATACTCGCCGATGACACCAAAGAATGTGGCCAATTCAATCCAGCCATCACCGAGCGTTTCTTGGCCATCGCTGACCACGGCGCCGTCGCCCGTGGCTTTGCCGGCCGTGACTTGATAGCGGCTTACGATCAGTGAGAGCAGGAAGCTACCTAGCGTTATTGCGATGAGAACCCATAGATACTGGGGCTGGATAGCTAGCTTTTCTGTTTTTAAAAAATGCGGCAGATCCAGTTCGAGGCCGAGTAGCTTATCGATGCTGTTTAGTACCAGCACACCTGCCGTGAAAAGTAACCCGGCAACGATGAATAATGAGAGTAGGCTTTCGGCGCTCTTGCGGCCGAACGGGTATGCATCAGATGGTTGGCGCGCATAGAACACGGTGAGGATCACGATCAATGCCTGTGCGATATCGGCCAGGTTATGGAGGCCATCGCCGGCCAGAACCGGTGAATGGACGACAGAAGCAATGGATAACTTAGCACATACTTTGACAACGTACATGCTAATGACGATGGTCATCACAAGATACGGCGAATACAATCGTCGATTCATGCTATACCTCCTCTATTCGGTTGAAAATCAACATTGGGATTCTCGAGTGTTTGATCACTCCGTCAACATAGCTTCCCCGAATAGTATCCAGACCGGGGGCCATGACAATCAGATCGCAATTTTCGCGAATCGCCGCCTGAATTAAACCACCGACAACACTGTCGGCCAGTTCGATAATTGTAGTATGCTCCAGGCCGAGGCGTGTCGCAGTTTGCTGAGCATGATACAGGAGTTGTGCCACTTGTCTCTCCATGTGCTGTCGGGGTTCTTGGTTGTGGTAGCGATCATTCCTGTATGTCGTGTGATAGAAAATAATCGGCCGGTTGAAGCATCGCAATACTTCCAGACCGTGTTTAACAATGTATTGGCTTGACGAGCCATTGCCTAAGGGTACCAGAATCGGCCCGTCCAAACGGAACGGTTCGTTGCGGCACAGAAAAACGGCTGGCACGTTGCGTTGCCATGTTTCATTGGTGATCAGGAGGACCGGCTTGGCATAGTGCGGTTCTGATGCCTCAAAAAACTGCACCGGCCTGTTGAGCTTTCTTTGGAACATGAGCTCATCAAACACGAAGCCGTTGTTTTGTAGAAGTATCAGACCATTCCGATCTCGATAGACATCGAGGCGAGTGGGAAGACGCAAGATTCTCGATAATTTGTCCAGTGCATCGATGCGATGCAGGTTTCCCGCGGTCATGTCCCAAACGGTAGCGACGTATGGCATGTAGCATCTCCTTGATTATTTAGATTTAAAAATATCCAGATATATTATATAGTATATTTAAAATAAAGTCAAATTCAAACTGACTCAATTTTTTTGAGACTGCGGCGGTATTTGCAGTAGTCGCATTCGGGATTTGGTGACGGCAGGTTGGTATTCTCGAGGCATTGGCGGATTTCGTACAAAACCGGTTCGATCCACGTATCATCGCCGTGATACGGAATAATCTTGATGCGGAATTCGAGCTTGCCGTCGAAGCGTTCTTTGCTGGTATCGCCGTTACAATAGACAAAGTAGCCAACGGGATTGACTAGGAAATCATTGCGACGAAACAGCCATTGATATATTTCGATCTGGCGTTTATAGCCGATTTGCCAATCCGCATCAAGAGTAACTTCTGATGGTTTCGATGTTGCCTTGTAATCGACTAGTATCAACTCGCCGTCGGAATTTACCCAGATGTCGTCAACGCCGCCGGTTATTAGTAATCGTGTCGGCTGATGTACATATTGAACACCGGCACTCAGGGCATCCCGCCACTCATCAAGACGTTCGTGCTGGAACGGAATCGCGTCAATGCCGTAAGCTGCCATAAGCGGATGTGGGCGGGCTTCCTGGCGATGAATATCGAATTCTTTTTTGAGTAATGTGTCAACGGCCGAATTTAAATTAAATGGAAATGACGGAGGCTGAGCAATACCCAAACGCCGATCAAAATAGAAACAACGCTGGCAATTCATGAACAGATCAATCTTTGATCGACTCAGCTTGAACGGTTTTTCAGATAGCGGATCGAATATATTTCGCGCCCGACCCGGACTGTAGTATTTAGACATACCTACAGTTGTACCACAGAACGCACAACCAAAATGTGGATAAATACAGGACTGCGATTATATTCACATGATAGGTATCTTTTTGAATGCCTTGCGTCTGGCCTGATAATCAGGAATAGCTCGGGCGACAAGATTCCAAAATGCCGGCGAGTGGTTGAAAGCGCCACGATGACATAACTCGTGGACGATAACATAATCGCGGAGCGTTTCCGGCAGACCCATGATACGATAATTGAAACTGAACGTCCCGCGGCGTGAGCAACTACCCCAGCGTGTTGTTTGGTTGCGTATTGTTATGCCGTGCCACGTGTAGCCGTACAGCGTATTAAAATAGGCTAGGCGCTCTTGGACGTGCGTCAATGCGCTCTGTTTGGTTTGTATGTAATCAAGTGATGGCAGATTCTGTGTGTTATTTTCAGATAGTGTGCGCCTATGCCGTACAATCCAATCCTCGTGCTGTTTTAGAAATTGCTCTGCCTTTTTTATGGAAACATAATAGGGTACTGTCATAGTGATGGTACCGCGAGGATCAACCTTGAGGATGACATGTCGTGCGCGTGTATTCCTGTGCAATGTGTAGGCAATAATAGATTCGTTGATACCGGCGCACTGCCGGACGCTTTTTGTGGATGTGTGTTTTTGCTTTTTGTTAAACATATCTTAGAATGAAGGCGTACGGAAAAGATAGTTACGCGTTCTTTATACATTATAAAATAGAAGGGAATATACGTCATGGCCAGACTTGATCCGACTGTTGTGGATACTACCCTACACAAATTTGAACAGGATATGCATCATTACGTTGTGGGTCAGGACCGTGCACTGCGCGCTATCGCTCGCGTTGTGCAGAGCCGGTACGCTAATATTCAGGACCCAGATCAACCATTGGGAAGATTGTTGTTTCTTGGACCGACCGGGTCGGGGAAAACGTACTCTATCGTGGCCCTTTCGCAGGTATTGTTCGGGTATCCGAACGGCTACACGCGTATCGACTGCGGCGAATTCCAGCATAGTCATGAGATATCAAAGCTGATTGGATCGCCGCCGGGATATATCGGGCATCGTGAGACAGAGCCGATATTGACCCAGCTGAATATAGATCTTCACAAGACTCCCGCATGTGATATTGCACTTGTTTTATTTGACGAGATTGAAAAGGCATCTGAATCACTTTGGCGTTTAATTCTCAGTATTTTGGATAAGGGTCGTCTGGTATTAGGTGATAATACGGCTACTGACTTTCGTCACGCGATCATATTTTTTACGTCGAATCTTGGCGCTAAAGAGATGGGTGAGAAAATTTCCGGCGGTATCGGTTTCAAGCCACCAGCCGGGACAGAGATGAGATCACACACCCGCAGATTAGATCAGGAGATTTATCAAATCGCCAGAAATGCGGCCAAGAGAAAATTCCCGCCGGAGTTTATGAATCGTTTCGACAAGATAGTGGTTTTTCGAACATTACAGCATGAAGATCTGATACGCATTCTCGATTTGGAATTAATGCATATTCAGCTGCGCATTATCGCCGCATCCCGCAGACCCTTTGTGTTCAGCTGTTCTGATCAGGCCAAGCAGTTTCTGCTGGATCGGGGTACCGATTATCAATATGGCGCACGACATTTGAAACGGACATTGGAGCGCTATTTGGTGAATGACCTGGCGCATCTGTTGAATACCCACCAGATCCATGACGGCGATTATATTTTTGTTGATGC
>CAZHOA010000044.1:5159-6826 GCA_964534385.1 uncultured Candidatus Saccharibacteria bacterium
CGCATCTGTTGAATACCCACCAGATCCATGACGGCGATTATATTTTTGTTGATGCCGAGTTTGATGCAACGCTGCAGGATACATTTCTGACCTACGACCGTGAACCAAAAGGAGCGCTTGTCTTTCATCCGACCTTGGATGAATTGCGCGGAAAATTGCCGCCGGCGCCGGTGATCTCGATGCCGCCATTGATCAGTAAAGTAAAAACCGGAAATCCCAATCCCAAAACAAAACGTCCTTCGTCGCGTTAGCGGCGATTCTTTTTTATAATCCGGGTCATGTTGACCCCATAAAAAAACCAATGTCATGTCACTGGCTCAATCTTGGCCAGTGCATACCCATTGGTGCTGTCGCTGTTATTATTGCTGCCGGGAACGGCATCTCTATCTTGTACTCGTAAGCCTACGCCCAATTTCAACAGGACATCCTCGAGTATTTCCTTTTTATTGCGCAGAGTATGGATTGCTTTGCGTTGCTGCTTTTCGATGTAGAGTACATGCTCAAGATAGCTGTGGGCATCTTGAACGACATTGGTTTCTTCTGAGCGTAAGACAATAGCTTTGCCCGTACCATCCACAAGTATACAGAAATCTTTTTCCACGCTGCTAACACTAAAAAAATACGGTTGTTTATATCCAGCTAACGGATGCGTCGCGTCTCGGTTGAAATTAGTCGCATTCAATACAACGATCTGGTGTATTTTTAATTGCACGTTCGTGGTGTCCTCTTCGTATTGAAAATAAATTTTAAATGAAAATATACAGTAGCATGTTGCGGTCTAAGGTCAATCTTAACATGTTGATGTAATTATGATATTGGTCAAGCTTGATACGTACTACCATCTTTGGTCCAATAAAAAACGCCGTTATGGCGTTAGAGGTTGATTATTCTTGGGTCCCTGACTGATCGTCGGACTCAGTTGCTGATGAGTTATCGCAATCACTACATTCGGCCTGTGTGATACCGTCAACTTCGTCAGCAGGAATACCAAGCTGACAAGGTGTAAAGGCGTATCGCTGCATTATCGATGCCATTCTTCGACCAGCCTTTTCGTCTTCATTAACTTGCCACTGTGCTAGCAGTCCTCGTGAACCGCTGATCGTATCGTGAAAAGCCTTCAAGATAGCTTTTCTTAGTCTAGGTAGCTGAATTCCGGTGTCTTTTAGATTCAACTCGGCTGTTTCCAATGTATCATATACATATTCAGCTACATATCCATTGTCCGACAGTAGCTCGCTATTGAGGCTACAATCGATATTTTCGTTATGTTCAATAGCCTGGACAAATGTCTGCGTCATAGCTATAACATGTCGATCGCGGGACGCTCTTATCTCTGCAAGATTTGTGTGAGCCGCATTCAACGACGTCTCGCTGCTATCGTAAAGATATAACGTAGCATAGTCGGCATGGAGTCGACAGAATTCTGCCGAATAGCCTTCGATGGCAACGCGAGTATCAATAGCATCTTGATTTTGCTTTGTGTGGAGAATCACATCAACACTGGCCGCGTTTGACAATGTTTTTTTGTCATGAGAATCAGAAGAATCAGATTTTTGAATCTTCTCTATCTCGCCGTCTTGAACTCTTATCTCGATATGCTCGGGTTGTGACTGCGACGCTATGGGTACAGGAGCGCATGCCATCAACAAGCTAAGAATCACGCAGAA
>CAZHOA010000045.1:0-6579 GCA_964534385.1 uncultured Candidatus Saccharibacteria bacterium
GGCGCTATCGGATTTTTTCATACATCTGCGGAAGGCACCCAGTTCATACCGCTCTTTCGAGCGGCCGCCAGCGATCTCAACACCACCATACCGCTGGCAATCATCGCAGTCTCCGCAACACATATCATCGGTATCAGCGCAATTGGCTTTTTCAAGCATGCCCGTAAATTTTTCACTTTTTCTGATCCGATAGCGTTTTTTGTGGGTTTACTTGAATTTATCTCAGAAATTGCTAAGATGGTGTCATTCTCGTTTCGATTGTTCGGCAATATATTCGCCGGCGAGGTTTTGTTGGTTATCGTTTCGTTCTTGCTACCGTACGCGGCCCCGTTACCTTTTATCTTTTTAGAAATATTTGTCGGTTTCATGCAGGCGTTGGTATTCGCCATGTTGACCATGGTGTTTATCAAGATCGCGATTACCAGCCACGATGCTGAAACCGCACATTAAGAGATGATCACAAAACTCATTTCAACATAACATTCAGAGTATAGTCCCGTATCGTACTATGTATTTATTACTGTGCGGACAATGCTCTCTATACATATGGATCCAGAAACAACAAAAATCATAGCTATCGCAGCAATTATGACCCTTGGTACCGCTATACCTGCTTTTTCGATTGGTTGGCTTGCTTCCAAAGCCATGGAAGCCATGGGCCGCAATCCAGAAGCATCATCGAAAATTCAAACGGCCATGATCTTGGCTATTGCCTTTGCTGAAGCTATCGCCATCTACGCATTAGTCACAGCCCTTATCATCAAGTTCGTCTAAGACCCATCGCAACTGTGCAGGAACTGATTACAAAATTTGGCATCAATGGCAAAATATTGCTTGCTCAGGCAATTAATTTTTTCATTTTGCTTTTTATACTGCATCGGTTTTTGTATCAGCCATTGTTACAGACATTGAGAAATCGCAAACAGCGTATTGAAGAGGGTGTTGTATTTTCCGAAAAAGCCGAGCGCAGACTATCAGAAGCCGAAGGACAAAAGCATGCCATTATTAATACTGCTCAAGAGCAATCGGTTCATATTATCCACGAGGGCGAACAGCGCGCCAAAGTCCGCGAAGATGAGCTACTTCAGCAAGCCAACGCAAAGGTAGAGCATTTATTCACCGAGGCCACAAAAGCTATCGCCCAAGAAAAAACAAAAATGCACCAGGAGTTCCAAAGCGAAGCATCAGACATACTCAAAACAGCCCTCGTCAAGGTACTCATGAAAAAGCAAGCACTATCCAACGATGACGAACAACTCATTATTGAAACTATCCACGAGTTACACCACATATGATGACCTATCGACCACAAGATTACGCAGCACTCCTGCTCGACATGCTCCACGAGCGACCCGAACAACAAAGTAACAGCATACAGAAGTTTGTCGCGCTGCTTGCAAGACATCACGCGCTCACCCATCGCAAAGCCATTATCTATTACTTTGCCGAATTGTATAACAAAAAATACAACGTCCGTACTGCCGTTATCACAACGGCAACAGATATACTACCCGAGCAAAAGCAAAAGCTAGAACAGGCGCTGGACGCCACGCGATACACTATCGAGTACGTGACCGACCCGACATTACTGGGTGGTATGCGTATTCTGATAGATAATTCGATCTTGATCGATGGCAGCATCAAAAAGCGCATC
Source organism: uncultured Candidatus Saccharibacteria bacterium (assembly GCA_964534385.1). Classification (GTDB taxonomy): domain Bacteria; phylum Patescibacteriota; class Minisyncoccia; order 2-02-FULL-40-12; family IGHO2-01-FULL-4-A; genus CAYUQA01. The sequence continues at coordinate 1,655 of CAZHOA010000045.1, forward strand.
GCCACAATGTTCGCACCGCTATCATGAAAAATATCATTATCGAAAATTTAAAACGAGAAATTGAATCAGCCACATTGGCGCTCTCCAAAGAAAAGATCGGGACAGTCATCGAGGTCGGCGATGGTATCGTACGCCTTGCCGGATTACCTGACGTGTTGTCCCAGGAGCAACTCATGATCGAAACGCCGCACGGTCTTGTATCAGCCATCGCTCTCAATCTCGAAGACGGTGTCATTGGCGCTGTCGTGCTGGGTGATTTTCATCACATTGTCGAAGGTCAAACCGTAAAATCAACCGGCCAAGTACTTTCTATTCCTGTGGGACAAGAATTAATAGGCCGCGTCGTCGATCCGCTCATGCAGCCGCTCGACGGCAAGGGTCCGATTTTTGAGAAAACTCCCGAGACAACACTCATTGAACGTCCGGCGCCATCAGTGCTCATGCGCGAATCCGTCAATACCCCACTACACACCGGCATCAAAGCCATTGACAGCATGATTCCAATCGGACGAGGTCAACGCGAGCTAATTATCGGCGATCGACAGATCGGCAAGACGGCCATTGCTATTGACACTATTATCAATCAACAGTATGACACTGAGCGCCGACGACCTATGTGCATCTATGTAGCTATCGGTCAGCGAGAATCGAAAATCGCAAAGATCGTTGATCAGCTTCGTATGAGTGGCGCTTTAGATTACACGGTCATAGTATCGGCACCAGCTTCTCATCCGGCATCACTGTGGTATCTGGCGCCCTACGCCGGCGCAGCTATCGGTGAATATTTCATGTACCGCGGCGATGATGCGCTCGTTATCTATGACGATTTGTCAAAGCACGCCTCAGCCTATCGACAGATATCACTCCTTCTGCGTCGGCCACCGGGACGCGAAGCATTCCCGGGCGACATTTTCTATTTACACTCGCGTTTACTAGAACGCGCTGCAAAACTCAGTACAGCGTACGGCGGCGGCTCTCTCACAGCATTGCCCATCATCGAAACACAGCTTGGCGATGTCGCTGCATACATTCCAACCAATGTCATTTCCATCACCGATGGCCAGATTTATCTTGAACCGGACCTATTTTACCAAGGCATCCGTCCGGCCCTCAACATCGGACTCTCAGTATCCCGCGTTGGTTCGGCTGCCCAAACCAAAGCCATGAAAAAAGTCGCCGGTCGTTTGCGTCTCGAATTGGCACAATTTCGCGAACTACAGGCATTCGTTCAATTCGCCTCTGATCTTGATGAATCAACAAAGAAAAAGATCGCCCGCGGCTTGGCGTTGACTGAACTGCTCAAACAAAACGACGTATCACCGCTGCCTTTTGAACAGGAAGCAATTGTGATCTGGCTCGGAGTCAACAATCATGTCGACGATATTGCGCGTGAAAAGATCGGCACATTTGCCTCCGATTTTATTCAATACCTGATCAGCAATCATGGCGAGCTCATGCACACTGTCAAGACAACGGGCACGATCGATGCCGACACAGAAAAAGATTTAGTCAAAACAGTCAGTGATTTCAAAGTTCTCATAACGCATTAACTGATACATGGCCTCAACAAAAGACATTAAAACAAGAATGCGGTCCGTGCATAATACGCGACAGATTACCAAAGCCATGGAAGTAGTTTCGGCTACAAAAATGAGACGCAGCCAGGGATTGGCGCTCAATATCCGGCCTTTCGCCGTTCATGCTTTTGAGATATTGACACGGATCCTGATTGACCCCGCGACGCCATTACCAAGGCTCATGAAACCGATAGAACAAGAAAAAAATGTTGCGCTCATTGTGGTTACATCGGACAAAGGCCTGGCCGGCTCGTTTAATGCCAATATTCTACGAAAGGCCGAGAGCTGGATACGCGAGAATGGGGAAGATAAAAGTATTGCCGTTATCACGGTCGGCAAAAAGGCGAAAGAATATTTTAGCAAACGGTCCTATAACGTCATACAAGACTATATCGGCACCGGCGATTACGGTGTTTTTGACGAGGTGGGGCATATAGCGGAGTTTTTAATGGCACAATTTTTACATAATGCATACGACACGGTGTATGGAATCTACACTCATTTCCAAAGTACCTTGCGGCAACAAGCGCTCGTCCGCAGATTATTGCCGATAACACCCCAGAGCATGCGCGATGTGATAGAGGGCATCATTTCGGAAACTAGCCATTTGCAAGGCCGGCAGGAACGACCTGTACCCGATGCGACTGAGTATGTTTTTGAACCATCAGCTGAGGCCGTCTTGTCTGCGTTGCTACCATATGTGTTCCAGCTGGCGATATATCATATTATTCTGGAATCAAATGCCTCTGAACATTCAGCGCGCATGTTAGCCATGAAAAAGGCGAGCGACAACGCCAAGGATATCATCGATGATCTCAGCTTGCTCTACAACAAGTCGCGTCAGGCGGCGATTACTCAGGAGCTCATTGAGATTACGTCAGCCATAACACCATAACTATGAAACAAGGAATTATAAAACAAATTATCGGTCCGGTGGTGGATGTTGAGTTTCCAGAGAACGCTCTGCCGGAGATTTTGAACGCGCTTACCATCCAGAAAAACACAACGGAGATTATCACACTCGAGGTCGCTAAACATCTCGGGCTCGGTTTGATCCGTGCCATTGCACTGAATGCGACCGACGGCTTACAACGCGGCATGACCGTAACCGATACGGGAAAACCACTCCACGTGCCCGTCGGAAAAGAAGTACTCGGTCGTGTCTTCAATGTCCTCGGCGAAGAGCTGACCGAAAAAGGCACGCGCGTACTTGATAGCCAACGCACAGCACCAATACATAGAGCCGCTCCACATTTTACCGAGCTCGTGCCAAAAACAGAAATATACGAAACCGGAGTCAAGGTCATAGATTTGATTGCGCCGTTTGTTCGCGGCGGTAAGGTCGGTCTGTTCGGCGGTGCCGGTGTCGGCAAGACTGTTTTGCTCAAGGAGCTCATTCGCAATATCGCCCAGGAGGCCGGCGGTGTCTCAGTGTTTGCCGGTGTCGGCGAACGCACACGCGAAGGCAATGATTTGTATTTTGAAATGAAAGAATCCAACGTGCTCAATAGCGTGGCCCTGGTCTTCGGCCAGATGAATGAAGTACCAGGCGCTCGCCTGCGCGTACCGCTCACCGCACTGACGATGGCGGAATATTTCCGCGACGAAGAGCACAAAGACGTGCTGCTCTTCATTGATAATATTTTCCGTTTTTCTCAGGCCGGATCTGAGGTATCAGCATTGCTCGGCCGCATGCCATCAGCAGTCGGTTACCAGCCGACACTAGCAACGGAAATGGGCGAGCTGCAAGAACGCATAACCTCAACAAAAAACGGATCGATTACATCCGTACAGGCCATCTATGTTCCAGCCGATGATATCACCGACCCGGCTCCGGCCACAACATTTACCCACCTTGACTCCACTATCGTCTTGAGTCGTGCTTTAACTGAGCTTGGCATTTATCCCGCTGTCGATCCACTGTCGTCTTCATCAACAGCGCTCAACCCGGCTATCGTCGGCGAGGAACACTACAATGTCGCGCGCGCTATTCAGAAGACACTCCAGCGTTACAAAGAGCTACAAGATATTATCGCCATACTCGGTATGGAAGAATTGTCCGATGACGACAAGCTGATTGTCGCCCGAGCCCGCAAAGTTCAACGCTTCCTGTCGCAGCCGTTTTTTGTTGCCGAGGCATTTAGCAACATCCCGGGACAATATGTCCCGTTGCGCGAAACCATCCGCGGCTTTAAAGAGATACTAGAGGGCAAGCACGACAATACATCCGAAGAAGCATTCTACATGAAAGGCTCGATCGACGATGTAACATAATATGCAATTACATATCAATACCATCACTCATACGCTGTTTGATGGACCGGCACAGGGCGTTTCAGTCCCAACGCCAACCGGGCTCATCACTATATTGGATCACCACATTCCTCTGATTTCACTATTAACCAAAGGTACCGTCGACATACTCAATGAACGCGGCCAATCGATACCCATACAAGGCGGCCTCATTGAAGTACGCGCAGATAATCACGTCATTATTTTAGCAGAATCAATAGCAAGCTGAGTGACTATTGACCTCATTCAGTCTTCTGTGCCCCATTTACCCTTCAGCACCCTGCTCACGCCATAACGCAGCATACAAGCCGCCATCTTCAAGGAGCGATTGATGAGTGCCTTGTTCGATAATCTCACCGCGCTCCAAAACATAAATACGTGAAGCATGGGCAACCGTTGATAAACGATGGGCGACAAGAATCGTAATCAAATCCGGTTTTGGTTTTTCCAATTCCTGAATAGTTTTGGTGATTTCTCGCTCAGTCAACGAATCAAGACTACTCGTAGCTTCATCGAAGATAATCAAATCCGGATCGCGCAGCAATGCCCTGGCAATCGCGATACGCTGGCGTTCGCCACCGGAAAGCTTGAGACCGCCTTCACCGATTTTTGTATCAAGACCCTTCTCGGCACGATCCAAGATACTGCCGGCTGCAGATTGACGCAAAACCCGTAAACAATCGTCGTCCGATGCTTCCGGTTTGACAAATAGCAAGTTATCTCGGATTGTTCCGGAAAAAAGTTGCGTATCCTGAGCGACGAGTCCGATCCGCCGACGAAATGCTTCGTAATTAATTTCCTGAGAATCAATGGAATTTAAAAGTAATTTACCTGCGCTGGGCTGATAGAGACCAAGTAGTATCTTGAGTAATGTGGTTTTACCAGAACCCGACGGACCGACAAATGCCACCGTCTCACCGCCGCGAATATCCATCGAAATATCGCGTATCGAAGCAGTCGCGGCCGTTGCGTATTGAAAACTGGTATTCTGGAATTCGATGTGATGCAAGGCGCCGATAGCTTGGGGGTGAGCTGGTACGGGCTCAGAAGGCGTCT
>CAZHOA010000046.1:0-5380 GCA_964534385.1 uncultured Candidatus Saccharibacteria bacterium
TTTGATCGAATTGCTGATAGGCCAATTTGACAATTTGATTGTATTGATCGGCCTTCTCCTGATTCCCCATAAAACTATACATGTCAGCAAGATCTGTGCCATATTCGGCCAACGGTTGTTGATCAAATGCTTTTTGAAACACCTCCAGAGCAGCTTGATTGTCACCCCGTGCCCACATAACACGGCCGGACCATTGCAATGCGCGAGGATAATTCGGTACGAGCGCCAAAGCATGATCAAAAGCGTACTGAGCCTGATCAAGATTGTTCAAAAAATAAAGCTTACCAAGCTCGACATTTGCCCATGCAATATTTTCGGGAAAAACCGAGCTGGCATCAACAGCTGATTTCATAGCTTCGATCGCCCCAGGTACATCTCCATAGAGTTCGCGAATGTGAGCAATGCGAGTAAAGGCGTTGTAATCCGGACGAAGATCAACCATCGTCTGTAAGGTCTTTACGGCTTCGGAATATTGGCCAAGTTCAATGTGCGCATCGCCAACAATACCGTAGTAGCGGGCAACTTTTGGAGCTTTTTGTGTCGCCTTAAGGCCCTGCTGTAATGCCGTCTGGAAATCATGTTTTCCGGCTGCAACCACAGCACGTAACGTATATACGTCTGGATTCTGAGGATCGAATTGATCAACCTGATCCATAAGTTCCAGAACCTTGGCGTAGTATGTTGTATCAGCAGTCTCACGCACCTTCTGCAGATATGCGACGGCTAAGGCTAAATAACCCTGCGAATCTTTGGGATCTTTTTGAATCTTGGCTTGAGCCTTTTGAATGGCGCTGTCAGTGATATGTTGGGAAGCCTCTACTCTGGCTTTTAATTGTGCACGAACTCGTACGTACGTAGTAACCCAGCGCACACCAAAAAAGACAATAACGAGTGCCAAGAAACCGGCAAAAATTTTGAGTTTAGAATTCATACTTTAAGGGATTAGTGGATGAGCTCTTGGATAATAAAAGGGTCACGAATGACCCTTTTATTATAATCCATTTCTGGAAAAAATCAATTAGTATTTGCAAGCTTGCAAAGCAGTCTGAGTCAACCCACCAAAGAATCCGGTCGGTCGGGCATGGAGCAAACCTTTGCCTCGGAGACACGTCTGCAAGGTAGTTACACCAGCACCACGTGAACCAAGATGCAAACCGTTGCCACCGCAACTACACATGGCAGCCGGAGGATACATCGATGATCCGCCAGTACTACCGGACGGAGTATAGTTGTAAGCACCGCTACCACCATATGATGGATAACTAGTATAGCCATCATTAGGCAAAGCTACATACGGGAAGCTACTGCGGAATGCTTTGTCGTTGGCATCAACACCATCACCCAAACGCACTCCGATCGGATCTGGTTTGAAGTCAGGATGGAACAACGGGTACGCAGCACCGGCAACCGCTCGCAGTGAGATATCAGTCACATCATCAGCGAGACGTCGGCCATTTGGATAACCTTGATTGTCACCACCGAGAACACCCATTATGTTTGGATTGGCTGTTGGCGGTACGGCGACATTGAGGCGCAGCTCTTCAGCTGGCTTTGGATTGGCTGGCTGAGTTACGCCCTTGATACCAGTCACGAAGATCGCAATTAAATCATCGCGTTGTGTTGAGCTACCAAATGCACCTTGCGGCGGAACATTGATGTTATAAAGAGCCTTGAATAATTTGCCTAATTCCGGATCAGTCACATAATTGGCAAATTGGGCGTCGTCTTTTGGTTGTGAACCGTTAAAGACATCTTTACCGGCGCGTGGAATAACGGCTTCGTTTACCAAAGGAGCACCAAGTCGGGAAACTTGTACCCAATCGCCACTATGACTCGTGCTGCCAGCTGACAAGACACGTGTCGCGCGACGTGAAGCTGTCGTCCAAACACCGATCACTGAGTTGCCATCTGCAACTGTTGTCGGTCGGTTCTTATTGATGGTCAATTGCTCAATTGGAACTTGCAAAGCAAGTGTATGAACATTGTAACCGGCGAGATAATCATGACCCCCACCCATATCACCGGGAAGTTTGCGGATGGTCAACAAATCGAAGATCCCACCCAAATCTGCAAAGAATGGATCATCAACCGGACCAACGAATGCCTGAGTGCCGTCACTCAAATTCTGTACAGCTTGTGCTGCCAGTGAAGCATAGTTTGGCATTGACTTTGGACCTACGTTATTTGGAGCAACCGGAGCATTGGCAACAAGCACTGTACTAGCACCTGTCTTTTTGTCGACTTTGGTCAATGTATAGAACTGCTTTACATTCAAGGTAGCATCGCCCAAAGAATTTACTGGACCAGTATTATACAAGAACGTACCGGTATTGGCTGTCGTCGTATTGAATGTAAACTGATAGGAGATATCTTCTACACCATCACCGTCATTGTCGATCTTGATCTCATAAAGCGCGTTATCATCAAGCTTGTAGAAGTTAGGACCGCCAGCTGGAGATTCGAATGGTCGATAATTGGCAATAAAAGTCACGGTATTTGATTTATCCGGACTCACGAATGCGTATAAATCAGTCGAATCAACCTGTGGATCAGCCGCAATCAACGGCGCTTCACGGTGAGACGAGGCCTGTGTTAATCCTGGAGCCAAAAGACTACTCAAGAGAGCAACACCGGCAGTAATCGCAAGAAGGCTTGCACTTATATTTTTTACTTTCATCGTAACAATTTAGGATCAGCTTTTATCCTTCGATATAGCATCTATACAGAAGCATAGAGCTGATACTCTGAATTAAATTTAAATTTAAAAACTTATTTGGTAGCGCTGTATCGACCCTTATACAAAAACAAACGCTTCGCCTATCTATTCTATTACTATTTTGATCATTATGTATCTAAATAGTGTATGTTACTATTCTACAGTATTATTCAACTGGAACACCATCGGTATTTATCAACAACAGAATATTACATACTGCCTTGTGTATCCATCATGTCTTCATTCATGTCACATGCGCACATATCCATATCTTGTTTGCAGCCTTCGCACATTGGCGTCATTTCCATGGATGGGTCACTCTCGTGACTGTGATTCTTGTCTTTCGTTTGCATACCGCAACTCGAACACTGCCACATCATGCCCATACCGCACTTGGTACATTTGTCCATTATTTGCCACCTCCTTTCTTGTGTCCATTCACTTTCATAGCTGAGATTATATCACAGGCGCACACAAGAGCAAAGCCCATTCTGTAAATTTGCACAAAAAAGCACCTCCTAGGTGCTCAAAGTTCATCTTCTAACCAGAGAAAGCGCTAACTACTGGGTAAGTGACCACCGCAATAGACCAAGCTTCAGCAATGCTCTATAGCTGCAAGGTTCCGCACTTTCTTCAACAAAATATCCTGAATCAAGAACTTGTGGAAACTCATCAATTGGTACTAATAATGTCTCTATAATCTCATTTGGGTTTGGCGCTCGAGATGTACCGAGCATTTCAAGATCGGTTGCCATAAATAAATGCGCTTTAAAACCATGATCATCTGGACGAGTGCCTCGGTATTTACCTGTTTCAATACCGACGTGGCCGAGATACTGCCAGTTACCATTGCCATAACCGGTTTCACGCAGATACGCTTCGTATGTTTTTTGACGAATCTCTTGGTAAGATGCCTGTGAGTCAAGCTTACCGATACCACCCGGCGGCAATTCCCAACTTGCCTGATTCACACCCGGTTTCCATTGACACAGAGTGATAACTTGCCTGTCCTTTGTAACACCAAACACAACTGCCCAACCGGAGCGTCGCAAGATCGAAGTATACCCCTCAACGCCATTCCCGGTTTGCAAGTTATAATGCAGCGTCGCTCCAAAATATGGAATCTCGACACCTATCTCCGGTGTATCAACAAGCGGCCAGCCTTTGAATCGTTCCTGTGCCGCCAGAATGCGAAATTGCCTTACGGCACTTACTCTGGATAATGCGCTATCTCGCGTGACATTGCCGTCAGGATGTGCCGTAAAAAGATAATAATGATCGCCAGTACTACCATCCTCCCGCCACACTTGAATGGACTTACCCAAGATCTCCGCTAATTTCTGAAATGGCTTTTCAGACAACGGAAAGTCGCCAAGCTGTTCATACGTTTCAATATTTTCCGGCAACACACGATTCGGCACGCTAAAAACCGGCTTCAACATCTGCGGCGTAATGCCAAGCAATGGCAACACTCGCGTCAGAGACAACCACCAACCCAAATCCCCAATACCTATAGATCGATAAGGGATATGGTTAAATGTTCGCGCCGAAAACTTCACCGAATTTACCTGTGCGAAGGCTTCGATAATAGCCTCATCCGGAATCTCGTCAGCCCGATCATACTTTCTTTGTGCTACACTCATGCTCTTCTCCTTTTAATGTACGGATCTCTATGAGACCACACAGTCACACAACTGCATCTCATAATTGGCGAACATAACACAATGAACATACTTCCGTCAAGAAGCTCAGTGAGTCACCCCCCTCTCCTGACAAACCGATAGTATATTGAATGCCTTCCCCGCTTTCGCATCATATTGTACATCATGCTAGAAGATGAGAAAGCGGGAAGGCATTATTCAGCGGAGCTCGATCCTACTAATACGGTCAACCTCTTTATTCCAAAAAGAAAACCGCGTTCGCTCATGCTACATGCGGTGTATTGAATATCTTAAAACGGGATCTCTGACCAACTAGCTAGCTAGTTAGCTAGCTTCATCTTCATCGTCGTCGCCTTCATCACCGTCACCGGGATCGACATTAAAAAGAATCTCGCAGTCACAGTAGCCACCATGCTGTTCGAAATATTCAAGTGAAGCATCGACGTCGAAGCCGCCCATCTTCTCCAGGATATCCCTGGCAAAAGACTTGTCTGTGCCGCCTTTACAGCGCCACGTTATGCTCCTCGGATCACCCGGCTTCTGCTCTTGAAAATTGCAGTATCCAGGTCCTTGAAGCTTCTCAACGAATTCGTCCCATCGGGGATGCTCAGGAGTTATGATGTCACTGTTCAAGAGCAATGTCCCATATATCTTTGTTACTGGTGAGAAACGTTTCAACGGCAAGCGGCCTCACCAGCACGATGACATCAGCTTTAATGAGCGCTATAGCCTTGGCCAAGCTTTCGATCTCCTCTGTATTCTCAGACGCAGCAATATAAGACTCTGCCTTATTGACAAAATCGATCGATGCCGCAGTTTTGCCCATTTGCCATGCATGATTAGACGGTGGCCGAGCACCAAATTTTCTCTCCATTTCCTATCTCCTTATCAAAGTAAAATTTCTCTTACTACAGCATATACTATAACTTAAAAAAAGTCAACATACCAGTGCCCTCGGAGGGAATCGAACCCCCATTAGGAGCTTAGAAGTCTCCAGTTCTAT
>CAZHOA010000046.1:5480-6567 GCA_964534385.1 uncultured Candidatus Saccharibacteria bacterium
GTGCCCTCGGAGGGAATCGAACCCCCATTAGGAGCTTAGAAGTCTCCAGTTCTATCCATTGAACTACGAGGGCATTTTATAACTGTCTTACCACATATCCTACCTCAATCTACCTCAAAAATAGCGCGATTGCCAGTTTATGGTCGCATATTTTGAATCGCCTCGGCATATTTTCTAATCATGGTTTTATATTCAAATTGCTGAACAATACGCTGACCTGCCTGAGTGTATCGCATATACTTATCTCCATCGTTGAGCAACGACAAAATAGCTTGCGCGATATGCTTACTATTCCAGTCAACGATCACACCAGTCTCACCATCACGGATAAGATCGGGCATAATACCGACGGGTGTGGTAATGACGGGCAAACCGCACGCCATCGCCTCAACAGCGACGCGCGGACCGCCTTCGTTGTATGATGTGTTCACAAAAATCCGAGCGCTGTTATACGCTCGAGCGACATCTTCACGTGTCGGTAACCAACCCGCCATGGTAATCGTATCTTGTAGATTATATGTGCGCACATAAGCATGGATATCTGACATCAACGAACCATCACCAATAATCAATATGCGCACATCAGATTTTGTTACACGGGCACTGCGCACAGCATCAAGCAATAAAAAGATGCCCTTGTTGCGCTCAAGTCGGCCGGCAAAGACAAGGTCGTATTGTTGTGGCACGTCGAGTTTTCGAAATGTATCGAGATCGATATAGAGTGAAGGAATATAGTGTACTTTCGCAGCTGGAATACCGGCATGTATCAGGAACGGGCGTGTCTGGTGTTCATTTACGACGCGAACGACCGTTGCTCGTCTAGCATCACAGCGCAAGAATAATGTTGACGCCAGACGATATACATATTCTTTGAATGTCGCTGCTCTGGGAAAACCGGGAATGTGATGAATCTCCAACATGTATGAGATCCTGGTCGCTCGCCACAGCAGCCAGGCACCGATGCCATTGTAGAATGGCGGGTATTCCTGAACAGTCATACGCTGAATATCGCGCTGACGGATGAGCTGCTTGCCTTTTTTAAAAAGCCATAACCACTGCAGCCACAATGGCCAGGGTGACGTGTGGA
>CAZHOA010000047.1:0-6553 GCA_964534385.1 uncultured Candidatus Saccharibacteria bacterium
GTATACGAGGTCATGCCGCCTGGGGTTTTGAACTCAACCGTGTCGCCCTGTTGATGCCCGAGGAGAGCCTGGCCAAGCGGTGATTCGTTAGAAATAAAACCTTTTATCGGATCGGCTTCCGAGGGACCGACGATTGTGAAGGTGCGCTCGCCTTTGTCTGATGAGACCTTCACTGTTGAGCCGACCATAACGGTACTCTGGTGTTGTGGATTAACAACGGTGGCTTCTTTGAGGATATCCTCCAACTCAGCAACGCGACCTTCATTGAATGACTGTTCTTCTTTGGCTTCGATGAATTCAGCATTTTCGGATAGATCACCCAGTTCGCGAGCGGCTAAAATCCGTTTGTTGATTTCGCTGCGAATAGGGCCCTTGCGTTCTTCGAGTTCCTTTTTAATTTTATCGAGGCCTTCCTGGCTAAAATATTGTGACACGTGCTGGAAGAAACCGCAGTTTGGTATATCTCACCTTTGTATCAGATAACCTAAACCGTTGTTACTTGCTTAGTTGATTCATTCTATACTATAGCATGTTGACTGCTTAACCTACGGATTACAGTGGATAATTAGAACTTAGCTATTGTTTTGATTGGTTGTTAAAATACCACATCAGGAAATCATTTGCAACCCTCATAGCTAATCCCTGGCTTTTGTTGATATCTTCGACCAGAACTGTCATAGCGATGTCAGGTTTGTCGTAAGGTCCGTACACGGTAAATAGAGAGTTGAGGCCCCGTGCTACTTGAGCGGTGCCTGTCTTAGCGGCAACAGGTACCGGAAGATCTTTTAAGATCGTAGCAGTGCCGGATGTTACCGTTTGGCGCATGCCTTCGTGTACGATACGCATGGTCTCGGAATCAAAATCGATCCGTTGCCGTTCTGTCGGTTGTGTTGTGGTGAGGATCGTATTCTCTGGTGTTGTTGTGTCGCTCACAATATACGGGCGCATCAGGAGTCCCCCATTTGCCAGAGCTGAGGTATATGTGTTGAGCCATAGCGGTGTTACCGAAAGATCGCCCTGGCCGATCGAGACATTGTACGTGTCGCCTATGAACCAATCCTCACCTTTTGTTTTTAATTTCCATTCTTCGGTTGGTATAAAGCCACTAATCTCACCGGGCAGGTCTACGCCCGTTATCTGATCGGCCAAAAAACTTTTTAAATAGGATACAATCTTTGTAATGCCAAGGCCCTTGATAGTGTCGTAACCGCCGCCCAGGGCATAAAAATAGATATCAACCGAATCCGAGATCGCTTTGCGAATATCAGTCCAGCCGTGAACTTTCCAGTCACGGAATGTATAGTGTACCGATGGATCAAATTTGCTGGGTACGGAAATGCTGCCACCTGAATAAACCAATGTCTCGGGAGTGACAACTTTCTCTTTGAGGCCGGCCAGAGCGTACAGTGGTTTGATGGTTGAACCGGGACTATAGCGTCCGCTGATCACCCGATCGAATAGCGGTCTGTCTTGGGAATTGAGTAAATATGATATTTTATCACTGTCTTGCTCTTCTCCGCTATTTTCGAAAATATTTGGATCGAACGAGGGTATGCTGACGAGCGCGATAACAGCACCGGTATGCACATTCTGTACAATCGCAGCGCCGCGATGCACACTATTGGCGGCGAATATTGTTGTCATGACATTGAATAATTTTTCCTGAACATCACGACGAATCGTAAGGGTGACGTTGTTGCCCGTTTCAATGTATGATTGGTTGGTATGAGCATCGGTCAAGGTTATCTGGCGGTGGTTGCCGCGTAGATCTTTTTCGTATTGATCTTCAATACCAAGGCGGCCTGTTCGGTCGTTGAGTAGGAAATAGTCGTCTTTTTTTAGGTCATTACTATTGACCTTGGCGGTATAGCCGATGACATGCGCGAATGCCGAGCCTGCAATGTAGTGACGTTGGCTTGTGGGAACGATGACGATGCTGGGTATATTGAGCGCCTGGACTCGGAGTGTTTCTTCTTTGGAGATGTTCTCTTTAATAACAAAAGTTCCCGCATTTTTATTTTTCTCAAACAGTTGTGTGAGATTGTCGGTGCCAGTGTCCAGTATAGCACTGAGATTAGAGATGAGCGTTTGATATTGTGTTTCATTTTTAGGCAAATCTTTAACAATGGCTACAGCGTCTAAGATCGGTACGTTCTCGACGAGCGGTTGGCCGTTAGCATCGTAGATCAGGCCCCGTAAAGCGATCACTGAATGGCTGAGCATGTTGTTTTTGTCGGCGGAACGTGCCCGCTGTGCGCCCTGAACAACCTGCAAGTAGAATGCCTTTATTAAAAACACACAGCAGAGCAGTACGAAAGCGCTTTTAAAAACAGTAAAGACACTTTTACTGATTGGGATTTCCAGACTATCATGATCGCTCAATGAATCGATCAATGTTTCCTCGGGCGTGATGACGTCGTCTTCGCGTTGTGAAATTTTATATCCTTTGAGCATACATATGTGCGAAAAGACTACATAAAAATACAGTACCGGTTAATATCAGAGCTTGTATGCCGATAGTATACCAGCCAACTAACGGATAAAAAAGGAATATACCCAATCGTAGTACACAGGCACTGATGACATAACATACGATCAGTCCCTGGGTATTCTCGAAATGGCTGCGAGCTATTCCGGCAGTGATTATGATCAGAAATAAAACCAGCGTAATAATGCCGAAGGGCAATGCTGACACTAGATCGTAGACGATAATTGCACCAATGAAATGCCATAGCTGTGTCTTGCTGGTCAACGCTAATGCCAAGATATAATACGGGATAATTAAAATTGGTTGATTGGTGAAAACATGAAAGATATACTCGATTGAAAACAGGAAGATGCCGCTCAGGAGAATCACATATTTCATGGGGTGAGAATAATAAAGACGGTTGAATCGGTAATAGGACTAAAAGCAAGTTGTACATTGACTGACTTGAATAGGTTGCCGCCGATCAGCGAGACATTGCTGACCGTACCGACCAACAGTCCCGCACTCATATTTTCAAAACCGGCAGTCGTGACATTGTTATTTTGCCCGACCTCATCTTTACTGGTTACGAAATCAATAGTTGCCTCACCGAAACGTATTCCGGGCACGCCTTTTAAATTGCCCAGTATTTCTTTGGGACCGACACGCACTGTTACCATGCTTTTGGGATCATCCAGTAGCAGAACGGTGCTGTTATGTTCAAAAACATTTTCAACGGTACCGATCAACACATTGCCGTTGCGGATTACCGGCATTGATGTACGAATATGATCTCGCGCGCCTTTGTCGATAGTAATGCGCGAACCCAATTGATTCCTTTGAATCGTAACAATATGCGCCATCAATAACGGTGCCGGTAGCCGCGGAGCGATGTGTAATTGCTGGCGTAATATTTTGTTTTCACGCTGAAGTTCCGTGATAACCGCATCCTGATCCTGTGCCTGTTGCAGACGCAGATGGAGTGCCTGGTTGTCCCGAACTAATTGGCCGATATGCGCTATGCCGTTGATATCTGTCAGTAGTTTGAGCGATGTTTCTGTGCCGATGATTCCGGGTTTTTGAATAATACTAAAAAAAATATTTTGTATGAATCCTCGGGCAAGATAATTGAAAGTTACTAAAAAAACAATGATCAATCCACTGACGATATAGGGCCTGAGGCTATTTTTGCGACGCATAAACTCAGAGGTAAGCTTCTTTCGCCGTCCACGTTAAGACTGATTTGAGATCGTCGATATGCTCGATAACAATACCGCAGCCGCGGACGACGGATGTGAGCGGGTCTTCTACGATTTTAACGGGCAATTTCGTTTCGTGACTGATAAGTTCATCGAGGCCGCGCATCAGACTGCCGCCGCCGGTAACGAAAATACTGCGATTGAGAAGATCGGCAATAAGCTCAGGCGGCGTCTCTTCAATAGTATTGCGAATTGCCAGGACGATGCTTTTGACGGATCTATGGATGGCTTTGCGTACCTCCTCTGAACTAATGACTATTTCCTTTGGCAATCCCGTCAACAAGTCTCTGCCGCGTACACGAGCGTTCAATTCCTTGTGAAGCGGATATGCTGAGCCGATGGTTAATTTTAAGTCTTCGGCTGTCGCATCGCCTATGAGCAGGTTGTGTTCTTCGCGGATATAGCGGTTGACATCTTCGGTTAATTTGTCGCCGGCAATGCGCAATGAGCGTGAGGCGACGATGCCGCCCATCGATATGACTGCGACATCTGTGGTGCCGCCGCCGATATCGACAATGAGATTGGCAACGGCGTCTTGGATTGGTAATCGGGAGCCAACCGCGGCTGCCATGGGTTCTTCAATGAGATAGACTTCACTAGCTCCGGCATTGTAGGCGGCATCTTCGACTGCCTTTTTTTCGACCTCCGTGACTCCCGATGGAATCCCGATAATTACGCGCGGACGGGACAAAAAGGCAAACGATTTCTCATGGGCTTTATTAATGAAATACTTTATCATTTGTTCCGTAATTTCAAAATCTGAAACTACGCCGGCTACCAATGGTCGAGTGACAGTGATATATCCCGGTGTACGTCCAACCATGCGCCGTGCTTCTTGGCCGATTGCTAATATTTGTCCGGTTTTTTGATTGACGGCGACGATGGAAGGTTCGTCGATGATGATACCCTTGCCGCGAACATAGACCAACGTGTTTGCCGTTCCCAAATCAATGCCAATGTCTTTAGACCATATCGAAGCCAACTTAGCTATCTTAGAAAATTTAAACATAAATTCAATCTACGATACCAGATCAGGTATCAACAAGCAATTAAAAAATAGCGAAAGTCGAAGGAGCGGGTGAAGAGTTATAGCCAAAGCCGGAAAGTTTGGGATGGATATGAGGCTAACGGGCAGAGTCTAATGAACTCATGATGTTGGCTAGTGTGGTATTAACGGGCGTGGAGTCGGTACGTCGTTTGGATTCTATCTCGCCCCTTGCCACTGTTTTTGCGCTGACGACGAGACGTACCGGTATACCTATCAAATCTGCGTCGGCAAATTTCTCACCGGCGCTCTTATCGGTACGATCATCAAAGACTACCTCGGTATGTTGTTTGAGCGTGGTGTATATTGTTTCGGCTTCGGTATAGCCGCCCTCCAAAGCGATCAGGTGAAATTTGAAAGGAGCGATAGTTTCTGGCCAGATGATGCCGAGCTTGTCGTGATGTACTTCAACGGCAGTACCCATGGTGCGTCCGAGGCCGATACCATATGAACCCATGACGACATACTGTTGTGTGCCTTGCTCATCCATGAAGGTAAGACCGAGCGCTTCTGAATATTTTGTATCCAAGGGAAAGATATTGCCGACTTCGATTGATTTTTCTCGTGAAAGCAAAGCCTGGCATTGCGGACATTGATCATCATCGGTGAGCTTGGATATCTCGGTATTTTCTGCGTACCCACATGGTTTACACACCATGATCGTATCTTCACCAACGTCAGAGAGGACCTGGAATTCATGGGTAAAATTACTGGTGAAGTCTCCCCCGGCAGCAAGAGTGTAGTATGCCTTGAGTCCGCAACGTTCAAAAATTGCGCTGTAGGCAGCGGCAACTCGGGCATAATATGTTTCGAGGTCGGCTTTGGTGGCATGGAAACTATACAAGTCTTTCATGAGGAATTCACGGCCACGTAGTAATCCAGACTTGGCGCGTGGTTCGTTGCGGAATTTGGTTTGAATCTGATACGCGGCAAATGGCAAGTCTTTGTAGGAATTAATAAAACCCGAGACGATCTCAGTGATGACTTCTTCGTGTGTCCAGCCAATAAAGAACGGCGCGTGTTCCTGATTTTGTCCGCGTGCTTTAAAAATAATGTCCACATTCTCACGATGCGTTTTCTCATAATAATGATGATCGATGAGCGATGGCATAAGCATTTCCTGACCGTCAACTTTGGCCATTTCTTCTCGTATGATTCGGGCGATATTCTGAATAACGCGCCAGCCAAGCGGCAGGTATGAGTAGATGCCTGCTGAATTTTTGTAAATAAAACCGGCACGCTCAAGGAGCTGAGCATTGCTGCTGACTTCGTCTTTGGGATTGTCTTTTGTTGTTTTTGTAAAGAGGTGTGTGAAACGCATATTAGAAGAATCTTAAAATGTCTTTTGCGGTGACATAAATCATAAATGTTAACAGGAGTATAAAACCTGCGGCATGTATTTTCATTTCGATTTTGCGTGATAGCGGTGAGCCTTTTATCTTCTCTATAATCAGAAATAGCAACCTTCCCCCATCTAGCGCCGGAAAAGGAATAACGTTGAGGACGGCGAGATTGATGGAAATCAGCGCCATGAATTGGAGAAGATAGATAAAACCAATACGGGCGGCCTGACCAGTGATGAGCGCGATACCGACGGGACCGGACACATCGCCACTAATCTTACCCGTGGTGATAATATTTTTGACTACAAAGAATAGGCCGATTGCCGTGTTCGCGCAGAGAACACCGGCGTCCCGAATACCATGAATAATGGCCTGATACCAGGGATATCTGATAATACCGGTGAGGGCCATTGAGATGCCGAGTGCGCCCTGATCGGGT
>CAZHOA010000048.1:0-6503 GCA_964534385.1 uncultured Candidatus Saccharibacteria bacterium
TGAGCGCACCGAGCATCGAGCCATTACTGTCAGTATCGCCACCAGCATTCACCACCTCATACAAGGTCTTGATGCTGGCAGGGTCTCTCAGGAAAAACGCGTATGTAAATGGGACTGAATCGTACAGGTAGCATGATCCCGAAAATTTCTCAATAATTTCAGCAGGCTCAAGCGGCCTGTGGTTGTGGTCAAGAATGTCCAGAAGACGGGTATATAATCTATCTTTTGAGGTTGGTGCGTTGGTTGCACACTCACCAACTCTGCACAATCGGTATACAATGTCCAGGAATTTTTTCCGACTAAATTGTTCTGGTCTCGTGTGGAGGCAATATGTCAGCGCGCCAACATGTGCCATAGATGCACCGAGAGCCATAGCGCTGTAGTGACTCATGAAAGTGAAATTTTTTATATTTTCAAAGAATAGTGAGGTAATGTGCGATTGACGAGCGCAGTCGATTGCCAATGGCGCTATCTTCATTACTACCCCATTGCCGGTACCCCGTTTTGGATTTTTACTTTTCCCGGAAATGCTCCAATGGTCCAATTGTAGAAGCCGTCCCAACGCCTCAATAGTACTGCCACCCATGCCGCGATTGCCCTCTTGTTGATAACTGCGGATATGACAACCGGCAATCGCATCCATATCGAACCTTCGAGCTACAATGAAGGCCTGCGCTGTTGCATCGGTTAATTGCCAGTCGTCACTTGTCTCCCCTATCCCCCGCTCAGCATGCCATTTATGGTCGGTCTGTGGTTTGACATACTGTGTGACAAATCCATACCTTGCCTTGATCTCTTGGGACGTGTATGTCTCAAGAGGCAGACCAAGCGCATCGCCGATTGCCACGCCATAGAATGTCCCCAAGACTTTCGCTTTGTCGATTGTGTACATGGTAATCCTCCCGTGACTTTATTTTAAAATTAAATACATTTTATGTCAATTATTGACTATTTATATTTTTGATGTTATTATGTATTTGTTCTTTAATACAAAGAGAGGTAGGGTTATGAGTAAAAAATCCAACATAGGCTTCCGGGGTTTGGTGTTGAATTTTGGAATCAAACTAGGTGGTGTCCTTATAAAATGCTTGAAATTTGCTAAAGGGGTCAAAATAGCTTTGGCCTTTGGTTCCTTTGCTCTGTGGAGCTTAGTCTTTAGCTGGCAGTTTGCCCTGGTATTGATGATAGCTTTAGCAGTCCATGAAAGCGGCCACGTTTGGGCTATGAAGCGTTGCGGTATTAGGACACGAGGTTTCTATTTCATTCCCCTGCTTGGTGGTGTCGCCGTGCCGGATGATGTTTTTCGATCCCGATGGTCAGAGTTTTTCGTGGCGATTATGGGTCCAGTCTGGGGGGTGTTACCTATTCCGATATGCTTAGCCGTTTACTATATGTCGCACAATACTTTGTATGCCGGTATCGCCAGTTGGGTGGCTATGGTGAACTTATTGAATCTGCTGCCCATTATGCCGCTTGACGGCGGACGTATCCTGCGTTCGATTGCTTTATCGTTTTCCCATTGGGTCGGTTTGGTAGCATTTGGTTTCGGTCTGTTGATTGCTGTCATCGTTAGTCTGAAGTTTGGTTTCTTGCTACTATTTATTTTGTTTATTCTTGGCGCTGTAGAATTGTTTTTTGATGTTTCTGGTCTGTCAGTGTGGAAGCGTCTCTCCGAAAAATCAGATATATTGCGCAGTATTTTCCCTAAACTTGCTGGTGTAGATATAATCTCATTGATGCAAGAGGTGCAGGAAGATCCTTTATCCCCCTATGTAAAGGAATCTGATGTGTATGATTTAATTCTAAGGATTCATCAAACTCCAATAGGTCAATTGCCCGATCTAGTGGTTAACGATGGTGCGGTAAGTATTTTGACGGATAGCGGTAGTGCTGTTCCGTTGTCTATGTCAATGGGCAGCGGTCGTGGTATCGAAACCGAGCAGAATGTCACTGAATTAGCAATCATACATCGACTAGAAGCGATGGTTGCACTAGGGCTGTGGATATGGTTCTGGCGCGATGTTAAAGGGTATTATTTGCACACACAGAATTTCCATCATGTTTATAAGCATCAAATGAGTAAGGGTCGTATTGCAATTGCCTCCATATGCTACGTCTGCGCCCTTCTCTTATTAGCTGGTCTCATGCTGTATCTACGCCATATTCCCGGTGCCGCCGAAGCATTGGCTATCTTTCAAAGTTGAAATTTATCAAGACATACACACGTATGTCTTTTATTTTTATCGGTTATTCACCAAGCTCTAACTGCCTTCCCTGTTTGACAGTAGAGGGTACTTTTGTTAGGATGGGCGTATTCTGATGGACATGGCGATGTACCAGCCGGTCCGCCGGAGCAAGCGATCGCTATTGACTATTTTGAACGATTTAAATACGACAAAAAAAGTAGAAGGTGTAGTTATAGAGTCTTTGCCCGACACGAAGTTTCGAGTTAAATTAGAGGATGGCAAAGAGATTATCGCCTACCTTGCCGGCAAGATGCGTCTGCACTATATTAAGGTGATGATGGGTGACAAGGTGACGATCGAGCTAAGTCCCGATGGTGACAAAGGTCGTATAGTCTATAGGCGTTAGGAGCCTGATTTGTCCACATATGAAAGTAAGAGCTTCAATCAAAAAAATGTGCATAAACTGCAAAATAGTACGCCGCAAGCGGACATTATTTTGTATTTGCACCAATCCCAAGCACAAGCAGCGCCAGGGCTAATTACACCTATTTTATAAAATATTTATGGCACGTATTTCGGGAGTTACAATTCCAGACAATAAAAAGATAGAGTTTTCGCTCAGGTATATTTATGGTATTGGCCCGACGAATGCTCTTGTGATTCTTCGTTCCGCTCATATCGCACCTGATAAAAAAGCCAAGGAATTGACATCCGAGGAGATTAATAAGATTCAGACATTGATCGATAAGAACTACAAAGTCGAAGGCGATTTACGCCGCGAGATCGGAGAAAATGTAAAGCGCCTCAAAGAGATCGGCACATGGCGAGGTTTACGTCACAGTCGTCGCTTGCCGATCCATGGTCGATCCAAGACAAATTCACGCACACTGCGCGGTAATGTGCGTAAGACGATGGGTTCAGGTCGCAAGCCAACTGGTCAAAAGACATAGTCTATCATGGGTAAAAAACGTATCATAACTAAATCAGGTAGTGAACCATCACAGCGTGCCGGCGGTTCTGTTGCGGCGTCCAAATCAGCCAAGAAACAAATCCTCAAGGGCGTTATTACTATTGCTTCTTCGTACAATAATACGATTGTTTCCATGGCCGATAACAATGGCGATGTTGTTGTCTGGTCGTCAGCCGGTTTGATGGGATTCAAGGGCGCGCGCAAGTCGACTCCCTACGCCGCTACCATTGTAGCCAAAGACGTTGTTGAAAAAGCTAAGCGGTTTGGACTCCAGGAAGTTCGCATTTCTGTGAAGGGTATCGGTCCTGGACGTGAAGCAGCGATCCGCGGCATCGCGAGTACGGGCGTCAGTATCGCTTCTATTATGGACAATACGCCCATCCCACATAATGGCATTCGACCGCCAAAACCCCGCAGAGTTTAATTTATTTTATTATCTACCATGGCACGATACACCGGTCCAAAAGAAAAAATAGAACGTCGTCTAGGCAGCAAGCTCTTTTTAAAGGGCGAGCGTTCATATTCCAGCAAATCGGCTACGGTGCGCCGACCTTATCCGCCGGGTGTTCATGGCAAAAAATTCTCCGGTCGCTTGTCTGAATATGGTCAACAGATGCGTTCCAAGCAAAGAATTCGCCATACATATCGTCTGCTTGAAAAGCAATTTAGTCAATGGGTTAAGGCTGCCATTCATTCAAAAAACGAAACTGGTGATACACTTATAAAACATTTGGAGCGTCGTCTTGACAATGTTGTCTATAGAGCGGGTCTTGGACAGTCTCGTGATCAGGCTCGCCAACTCGTTAATCATGGTCACATTTTGGTGAATAACATCAAAGTCTCTATTCCGTCCTATGTTGTAAAGACCGGTGATACTATTTCTGTACGCGAAGCCAGTAAGCAAAGCAAGTATTTTACGGTTGCGCTATCACAAACTATCAAAAAGCATCAATCACCAACTTGGATTTCGGTAAACAAAGACACATTCGTCGCAAAGATCGAAGCGGCGCCGACCATTGAAGATAGCGGTGTCGAGCTCAAAGATATCCATTCAGTTATTGAATATTATTCTCGCTAACGTAGTACTGATCCTTTTGGCCATACCGTGCGCAGTTGTTGCTAAAAGGATCAGTAATACAACTGATCTGTGCTTTGCACAATCTAACTCAAGATGATAATGACACTTTGGGGTAGAGTCCCCTGGCGTTGGTATTATCTTTGCGTTTTGCTATGATTCAGCTTCCTAATCAACCAGAAATCATTTCCCGGGACGGTAACAAGACAATATTTGAAATTGGCCCTCTTTATCCTGGTTATGGTATTACCATAGGGAATGCGCTACGCCGTACGCTGATTTCATCTCTTGAAGGCGCCGCCGTGACTTCCGTGAAGATAAAAGGTGTCGACCATGAGTTCTCAACGATTAAAGGCGTTTTTGAAGATGTTATTGATATTATTTTAAATTTGAAGCGTGTCCGTTTTAAATCTTTCCGCGACGAACCTATTACTGTTGTTCTGCAGGCAAAAGGCCAGAAGGCAGTCACTGCCGGTGACATCAAGCGCGATGCTGACATTGAAGTCGTCAATCCCGATCAGCATATCGCCACAATTACCGATGCTAAAACAGAACTTGAGATGGAAATAACCGTCGAACGCGGTATTGGCTATATCCCCGTTGACCAGCGTCAAAAAGAAAAACTGAGCGTTGGTAAAATCGCCATTGATGGTATTTTTACTCCCATAAAGAATGTCAACTTTATCGTAGAGAACATTCGTGTTGGTCAGCGCACTGATTACAATAAGATTGTATTGGATGTGGAGACAGATGGGACAATTAGTCCGGAAGAGGCTCTAAAACGCGCGTCCCAGATACTTGTGGACCATTGCTCGATTATTAATACTGTTCAAATACCTGAACCAAAAGAAGATGTCGAACCGGTCAAGAAAAAGGCTTCCCGTAAAACCAAAGATAAGCAAGACGAAGGTACCGAAGATAAAGCTGTGGCTGATCAGATGTAGTATGTCATAAGAGTTTATCCGTCTATTATGGAAAATAGAATCAAATTAAGAAAATTTGGTAGAACAAACAAACAACGCAGTGCCCTGATGCGATCTTTGGCTGAGTCATTGATATTACGTCACAGAATAACCACAACACAAGCAAAGGCCAAGAGTCTTCGGCCATATATCGAGAAGCTTGTCAGTCGTAGTCGGACCAAGAATGTTGCGACGGTGCGTTTTCTGGCAGGTCAGTTCAGTAATCAAGCGATTCAGAGACTTACCAATGATATTGGACCGAAATTTGTGAATCAAACCGGCGGTTATACACGGATTCGTAATCTTCCTCCGCGCAGTAGTGATGGTGCCAAGATGGCAATCATAGAATTAATTCAATAAATGAGTATGACACACAAACTCGATGCTACAAATCAATCGATGGGACGACTCGCAACCAAGATCGCACTCATTTTACGTGGGAAAACACTGCCGACCTATCAACCGTATCTTCTACCGCATGAGAAAGTCGTCGTCACGAATGTCGATCGTTTAAGGTTCACCGGCAGAAAATTGACAGACAAAGTCTACTACCGCTATTCTGGTTTTCCGGGCGGTATTCGATCAAGAACATTGGAGCAACGATTTCAAAAGGATCCCAAAAGACTTCTCCGCTCCGTGGTCTATACTATGCTTCCTCAGAATCGTCTTCGAGCGAAAATAATTAAAAATCTTGATATAAAATAATATTTATGAATATAGATACTTCACCATCATCACAATCCCCTCATGATCTTGCATCGGTTGAACCCGAAGATGAGATCTTGCCCGTAGACGGCATGTTGGAGCAAACCATGTCTGGTGATCTTGATGATAAAAAAAATCCAGGCGGAGTTGAGAAATACTTTGGTGCCGTTGGTCGTCGCAAATCGGCTACGGCTCGCACAAGACTCTATACCAAGAAATCGACGGATATTCAGAAGGATGAAAATCGCGCACTCATAACAGTCAACGGCAAAAGTTATACCGAATACTTTCCCCTATCCCGACTGCAAAGTGTTGTTGAGGCGCCTCTCAAAAAATTAAAATCAATCAATCGTTTCAAGGCCTCTAGTGTTGTTTCTGGCGGCGGATTGAGCGCTCAGGCTGATGCTGTT
Source organism: uncultured Candidatus Saccharibacteria bacterium (assembly GCA_964534385.1). Taxonomy (GTDB): domain Bacteria; phylum Patescibacteriota; class Minisyncoccia; order 2-02-FULL-40-12; family IGHO2-01-FULL-4-A; genus CAYUQA01. The sequence goes on from CAZHOA010000048.1 coordinate 6,309, forward strand.
AAGTTTAGCTTGAGTCGTGCATTAGTGCTTTTTGATCAAAATTTTTCCAAAAAATTACGGCGTTCCGGTTATTTGACCAGTGATTCTCGCATCAAAGAACGTCGCAAGTATGGCTTAAAGAAGGCCCGTAAGAGTCCTCAGTGGAGTAAACGATAGTCAGGCAGGGGTGCTTGAAATATCAAAGCTCTGAACATA
>CAZHOA010000049.1:0-6490 GCA_964534385.1 uncultured Candidatus Saccharibacteria bacterium
GGTTTTTCAATTTCAGTGTATAGATTCTCGAGACTGCCAAATTCTTTTATGAGTGTAATGGCCGTTTTTTCGCCGATGCCGGGCACGCCAGGGATATTGTCCGATGGATCGCCTTTGAGTGCCTTAAAATCAACTATTTGACTTGGTTTGAGAGAATACCGATCCATGATGGCTTCCTCATCGTAGATGACAGTATCCGTTACGCCTTTGCGCAGCGTAAAAACACGGACGTGCTCGCCGTCTACGAGCTGGAGCGTATCCAGATCACCCGTGGCAACGATAATCTCCAGATCCGGTATCGATTTGGCTTTTGTGACAAGCGTACCAATCATGTCGTCAGCCTCATAGGTTTCTTGCTCAAAAATAGGGATGCCGAAGTAGCCGATCAGCTCCTTGACCATATCGAGCTGGTCGTATAGCTCTTGGGGTCCACGCGGCCGATGGGCTTTGTATTGTTCAAACTGTTCGTGTCGTACCGTCGGTCCGGCCAGATCAAAGGTAGCAGCGATATAGTCCGGCTGTAAATCCTTGATCATTTTCAGCAGAATGGACGTAAAACCAAAAACAGCATTAGTGACAATGCCTTGCGCCGATGTGAGTGGTGGTAATGCATGAAATGCTCGGTGGACTAATGCGTTGCCATCAATGATGACCAGTTTTTTCATGGTTTTGATGTCTAGTTGATACTAATACGCCGTTCGCGTGGTCCGATGTGGTCGATGTGGATGGTAGTGCGTTGCTTGGGTAAGATATCCGCTACGCGTTCCGGCCACTCAATTAAAATAAGGGCGCTCCGATCATCGAGTAGTTCTTTGAAGCCCAAACCGAGGAGGTCGCTGCCGTGCGTGAGCCGATAGGCGTCGATATGTACCAGCTTGGAGAATGGGTCGTGGTGTAGCGGATATTCCTTCATCAGTACAAATGTCGGGCTGGTCATTGACTGGGTAATGCCTAGACACGCACCCAGCGCTTGCACAAATGTGGTCTTGCCGGCGCCTAATTCCCCTTCAAGACCAATCAGCATGGCCATGTCGGGCATTTGATGAAGCGTTGTTAAAAAAGTTTTAGCAATTTCCGCGGTTTCTTCCGTGCTCGTCGAATGATAAACCATGCCTCATCGTAGCCTTTTTGACGTTTTTTTTCAAATGAAAGAGTTTGGATGTAAAAATAAAAAATCCGCATTCAATCTATTATTGAGGCGGATCTTGGGGTTGCTGGGGTACGTTGTTTATCAAAGGATTGTTGCGAGGATCAGTCCACATAGTCCAGGGTTTCTGAGTTGGCTGATCCGTGGTCTGCTCCTCTCGGACCGTAGTTGTCGTCTGCTCATTCCTGGTACTACTTTCCGATCTCGTATCATCGCTGCCGTATGTGTGATAGTGATAGGAGCGCGTAGCAGTGGAAGACTCGTGCGATGCACTACCCGATGAGGCGGTAGGCCTGCTGGTTAAACTCTGGAAATCTTCGTGAAGTTTATCCAGTTTTCTTTTGAGATCGTCAGCATCAGCGCTGTGATCAGAGACGCGATCATCGTAATCGCTTTCGGCACCGCTCAAGAGCGTGGATCGTGCGTGGAGTGTTGGCTGGTTACGCGCCATCCGCCAATCGCTTAGCCATAAAAAAATGGCAATTAACGATATGGTACCGAAAATTATCAGGGCAATGACTAGGAAGTGATACCAACCTGGTGTCATACCCCAGATCTCGTTGCGCTGTACAATAACAGGATCTCCACCGCCAGGTCGGGTAAACGTGTCATTGTACCTTACGGGTCTATATCCAAAGGCCATATCTCACCTCCTTTCCTAATTTGTATTGAATGCATATCCCGTGTCATATGACAGGGATATATATGGTATGGTCACCCAGCTACGTTCGGTCGCATTGGGCGCCGCGTATACGTAGACATCGCCGAATAGCAGGTCGTTCGGACTGAGTGCGACCTTGATTTCGGTATTCCGCGGTATTGTAACTGGCTCCAATTCCTGGCCGTTACGCACTACGTGGAATCTGAGAGATACAGGTAGATTATTCTGTATCTTTTTCTCAACCAACTGCACTACATGAGGCTGTGTATTCTGGATAGCCACAGGCGGCACAATTTGATACGATAATTGCTGTCCTGCCGGTATTCCGACCACCGGTGTTGACGCGGTCTGTGCCTTGTCTTTTTTGTTTTTGCCAGCATTGGATATAGCGTGAATACCAGCCTTAACGCCTTCGAAGATTAAATATCCAGCGCCTGCGCCCAGAACGGCACCCGCGCTAGCCGCGAAGAAACCAACAAACGTGTCGCGAGCGTAATGCGGACGTCCATAATATTGCTGGCCATTTGGTGTGGTATAGGGCAGTTGCTGGTTGCAATAATGATCACCTTGATACTGCTGGTGACAGTATGGACACGTGTACACGTTGTTACCGCACGATAGTGGTGGATCTACGGAATAGGCGTAGCCCGGACCAACGTTCCCGTAGTATTGTGATGGCAAGCTCTGGTACGCGTACGGACTACCAGGTGGATAGTTGCCGCTTGGGTCTGGCAATGTCTGTATTGCTCGCGCGCCGTTGATATAGCCTTGCGTTCTGGCCAAATTTTCATTGGTCAGAGCATCTACATTGCTGCGCGGAGGCGGTTGTCTACGACCTGGACCCTGCGCATACAAGGGTTGGGTCGTGATGATAAAAACGAGCAGAAAAATAAACACTTTCTGCATCTTGTCTCCTTTCTTCCATGTTAAGTTACTTGGCGCCTATTATAAATTATATTGACGCCAAAGTCAATCGTTATACCACACCTGCTGTACGCAGCTGATGAAAGGCATCGGACAAATCAGATGCTACAAAATCAGGTTGTACATGATGTTCGAAGTCGTCGCTAGCACATATGACGCGTATTGTGATTCCGTTGCAGTTTCTACCCAATTGAATATCAGAATCTTTATCTCCAATAAAAATAGCTTGGGATGTGTCAAAATCAAACATTTTTTGAGCTTGTTGCACTAGTCCAATATCTGGCTTTCTGCATCTACATGCGCCGGAAAAATGCGGGTGATGCGGGCAGAACAATATGGCTGCAATCGTGATGTCATATTGTAATAATTCTGTCGTTAATCTGCGGTTGAACGCGTGCATGTCATCCTCTGTATATTTTGCTCGTGCTATACCAGCCTGGTTTGTAATGATGATGAATTCAAAACCGGCCTCTTTGAATTGCAACAAACCTTCAATGACGCCAGGTAACAGTTCGAATTCTTCTAGCCTATGGACATATCCATGACTATCCTTGTTGATCGTGCCGTCTCTGTCTAAGATCACGTACTTTTTAAGGCTCATGTTTTTTTGTACTCCCTATTTTACTCTGATATCTCCTAATCTTTGTCTTGGTGTTTATACCGTATCTCTTTTAATAAGGCAATGTCCGTAAGACGTCGCGACTCTTCGGTTTCAAGGAGCCAGTCGATCTTAGTGAACGGTTCTGAAGTGAGGATATGCTGAATTCCCTGAAGACCGATATGGCCTTCACCGATATGCTCGTGACGATCTTTGCGGTCGCCGAGCGGTGATTTTGAATCGTTGACATGGGTTAATTTGAGAAGATCAAGGCCGATGTACGTATCGAACTGCTGGAGTGTGTGTTTGAGCGTATCGGCAGTGCGAAAATCATAACCTGAGGCAAAAGCATGGCACGTATCAAAACAGATGCCGCCAAAACCGCCAATCGGTTTCTCGAATCCGCTCTTCTGCATAATCTCGGCAATCTGCTCGAATGTATCGCCGATTACATTGCCGGCACCGGCGGCAATCTCCAATAATAGCTCAGTGGACCCCGTATAACCATCCATGATTCGCTGTATTGATGCAGATGTATGTGCGACACCTTCTTGAGCTGTTTGCCCGGTGTATGAACCGATGTGAGTCATAACGGCTCGCGCACCCAGGAGCGTGCCACGCTCAAGCTCTTCGCGAATGACGCGAACGGAAGAATCCCGCAGCGCAGGATTGAGTGATGCCAGATTAATGTAATAAGGCGTATGGATATAAAAAGCTTGTATTGAATGCGTCTTGAGGTTGTTTCGAAATGTTGTAATCAGATCGGCCGTTAACGCCGGTGCTTTGCCGCCTTGCGGTGATCGGGTAAAGCATTGGAATACCTCACAACCATATTCGCCGGCTCGCTCCGGCGCCTTATCGATACCGCCCGCAATCGAAACATGCACCCCTATTTTTGATCTAATGGCCATGCCACATTGTAGTGTTTTATCGGTGTTTGTACAATATGAATCATGCCCGAGCCCGATGAATAACCCCTTCCCTGCACCGTGAGGAATCACCCAGCCGTGATTCCTCACTCCGTCAAAATTGTGGATTTGGTTTTGAGTAGGAGCCATTATACTCAAAACCAACCCTGCAATCCACAATTTTGGCGGTGCGATGAAGGGATTTATTCATCGGGCTCGCAACCTCTATGCTGTAGTGCGCATGACTAATAGAAAAACAGCCCAAAGGGGCTGTTACTGTTTTGGACCGGCACCGGCATCGTAGGTGTACATGTTACGATTGGCGGTGTCGTAAATTGTCTTGGAAAATCGGGCAAACTCCTCGGCTGTCGGTTGAGTATGGTACTTTTGTAAAAATGCCAGATAAAACTGAACATGTTGTATGAGATTGACCGCCCGCAAGAGTCCTGATTGTTTCAGGCCTTGCTGGGTAATAATCTCCCTATCAAACACGATGGTATGAATAAAGAGCGTCATATCGCGAGTGGCTATGAACTGCGGATAGTTCAACAACGTGACGTCGCGCGGATCGCCTTTCTCCTGTTGGCTGAAGGGAATCATCTTTGAATCGCCATCTTTGACGCCACAGCATTTGACCAGTGCCAATTCGATCAGTTCTCTGCTGTGCGGGTTGTTTTTGTATTGCTGCTCGAGCGCCCGTAGGTTAAAAGAGTCGATATACTCCCCTGTATTATAGCCGGATAATATTGTATCAGGCAGGAGTGCCAGGTCTGTGCTGGTAATGATGCTGTACATATCATCGGTTATGACGATGTGAATCGGTTCCGGGGCGTGCTCGGTGATATTCTGAATTGCCTCGGATATGATGGCAATCTTGGCCTTGAAATGTATGAACGGCTGGTAATTATTGAAATAACCCGCAGCGTTCTGAGTATTTTTGATACTTTCCCATTCCTGAGTAAAACTATCGTTGTATACTCTTTTGAGGTCGCCCGCTCGATGTTCTGCCCGATCTGAGTGTTTCTGACAATATATCACGCAGGAGTTGTCATGATATATCTTATCAAATTGTTTGAGACCATCATGAGACTCCTGAATATGAAGCGGTGATAATGCGAACGTGAAAGCACAGAACAAAAAACACAATCTGAGAAGCATGGTATCCTCCTTGGAATAAACTCTTTAGAGAGTTTGAAATTCGGGGGAATTAAGGATCTGTTTAATCTTGGCCACTAGGGCGTCTGGAGTGTCGGCGCCGTTCTGTAGCTTATAATATGCATTAGCGAATTGTTCTGATCTCCTTCTATAGAATAAATATTCCAATGCAGAATATTCAAAAAGAAGAAAGAATGATATCGCGACGGACTGAACGCATATTACACCGATAAATATGGCTCCGCTGAGCCGATACAGCAGTAGGCCTGAGATGAATAGGTTGAGCAAGATAACATATGAGATCATGATTGTCCTAAACCTTTTTAGACATTTTTTCGTATAACGTTCGGTGCTAGCCATACCATGTAAAAATCCAGCAAAATCTTCACTATCACTTGAACGGGAGAGTATATATTTCTTCGCTGCGATTTCACCTATGCAATAGCGTTTTGCCACGACAGAGCACAATAGGCGAACAAAATCATTAATTTCAACCTCTTCTGCATTTTTAGCCTTTAGAGCGCTTAATTTTTCTTCCAATTCCGAAATACTTGGTGCGGTTAGAATATAGGACTTGGCAGACGGCATAATGGGATTAGGATTAGTTTCCTCATTGTTGGCACGATTGCAGCGGGTGCAATATTGTGTGTTGATATCAAACACATCAGACTGATGACAAATCTCACACCGGTCGGGTTTAGTCACGGATTTTACCTGTATCTCTTGACTCATGGCCTACATCCTCCCTATTTGTTAAATAACACCGATACTATACCATATATAACCTAAATTGTAAAAGCTGCCATAATAAAAGCCCCGCTGAGTAACCTAATTCGTCACATTCTCGATATGTCGCAGCTTGGCTTTTTTGCTGATCTGATCAATGGTAATGGCGATAATATCAATTTGCCACTGTGGTTCAGCGTTCTCATAGTAGCGTGCGATATAGAGTTCGGCAGTCCTGAGGATCTTATGGAGTTTGGTTTGGTTGACTCGTACTTCGGGTTGAAAGTCACCATGAAGTGTATGCGAATTCGTTTTGACCTCAAGAAATCTGAGCGTTTTCTCTTTTTGTGCGATAATATCGATTTCGCCCC
>CAZHOA010000050.1:0-6367 GCA_964534385.1 uncultured Candidatus Saccharibacteria bacterium
GCGGGCAAATATGATAGCTGCCCGTCTGATGAAAAAAAGATGACGGTTCCTTTCTTGCGACGTATGCAAGCAGATGCTAGACTATAGGTATGAAAGGACAGTTCTACGGGGCTATTGTTGCTATGCTGATTGCTGTGGTTGGTCTGCTGGTGCTCATCATCAATACCTATCCCTATACTGTCATGCCGTGGATGCTGGCGGTGTTTTTCTTTATGGTGTTTGTGGTGATGTGGGGCAGTTTGAGCTTTGTCGTCATCGCCTTGCGCCACCGTTTTCAACGCAAATCCGTCAAATCAGTATTTCAATCGTCATTCCTGTACATGTTTTTACTTTCATCCGTGATTATGTTTACGCTTTTATTGAGGCATTTTGTTTAATACAATTATGGATCTTGAACACATTACTACCTTGGAACAACGCACGCTTCAGGCGATTCGAGAGGTGTCATCGCCCGTGGCTCTTGAGGCTGTTTCACTACAGGCTCTAGGGCGTAGTTCTGAGCTGACACAGCTTTTGCGTAATCTCAAGGACCTCTCAGACGAGGAGCGGCGACAGTTCGGGCCGTTGTTACAGGACATCAAGGAGCGTTTTACTGTTGAGATAGAGAAGAAACGGCTGGAGTTGCAGACGCAGATGATCAGCGAGCGCATTGCTCGAGAGAAGATTGATATTACCGCTCCGGGGCAATCGTTGCGGTACGGTCATTTGCACCCGCTGACGTTGGTACGACGGGAGATCGAGTCTATTTTTCGCTCGATGGGCTTTTTGATATGGGAGAGTCCTGAGATTGATAGCGAATGGTACAATTTCGATGCGGTCAACATGCCAGATGATCATCCGGCGCGCGATATGCAGGCTACGTTCTGGCTCAAACAAAGCGAAGCCGCGACCCGGGATCACCGACGACACATGTTGCCCCGGACTCAAGTTTCCAATACTCAAGTGCGCTATCTTGAGAAACACCAACCGCCATTTCGAGTATTGTACATCGGCAAGACATTCCGCAATGAGGCAACTGATGCGACACACGAAATGCAATTCTATCAATGGGAAGGTTTGGTTGTGGATCAGAGCATCTCGCTGGTTCACCTCAAGGGCATTTTGGAATATGTGTTCAAGCGCTTTTTCGGCAAAGACATTGATTTGCGATTTGTGCCCAGCTACTTTCCATTTACGGAACCGAGTATGGAGGTGTTCGTCAGGATCAAGGGCACTACCAAGATCAGTAATACGTGGTTGGAGATGGGCGGTGCCGGCATGGTTCACCAGAATGTCTTCAAAGCTGCCGGGTTTGTGCCTGGCGAGCAACGTGGTATCGCGTTTGGCATGACCATCGATCGCTTGGCGTTGCTGAAGTATGGCATTGATGATATCCGGCTATTACACAGCGGTGATTTGCGCTTTCTAGAACAATTTTAATTACACATGCATGAAATTCTCATATAACCTGATCAAAAAATATGTTGACATATCGATGGCACCACAGGAATTGGCTGATATGTTGACGTTGAAGACTGCTGAAGTCGAAGAAGTGACACCGCATGGCGATGATTTTATTTTAGAAATCAAAATATTACCCAGTCGGGCCGATTTATTATCGCATTATGGCATGGCTCGCGAAGTGGCGGCGATTACGGGCAGTCAATTTCGTCACATCGCGTTTGAGGCGCGTCCGAGCGAGCCAACTGAGCAACCGCAATTTTCGGTTACCATAAAAAACAAAGCTTGCCGGCGATATTGTGGTCTACTAGTAGATAATGTTCGCGTAGGACCATCGCCGCAATGGCTGCAGGATTTCTTGACCGGAATGGGACAGCGGCCGATCAATAACATTGTCGATATTACAAATTACCTAATGTTTGAACTGGGCCAGCCGCTGCATGCTTTTGATTCTGATAAGATCGATGATCACGAGATAATTGTGCGGAAGCCGCGCAAGAATGAATCGATCACAATCCTCGACGAGGCTCGTACGCAGTATAGTTTAAATGCCGAAGCTATAGTCATTGCCGATGCTAAAAAGGCTCTGGCCATCGGTGGTATTAAAGGCGGTGCTGATACGGCGATCGATGAGCAGACGGCACGGATCGTTGTGGAAGCGGCGAATTTTGATAAATCTACCATCCGACGTACGGCGATGGCACTGCGATTGCACACCGATGCGTCGTTGCGATTTTCCTATGGTCTTGATCCGAATATGGCTGATGTCGCTCTGCATCGTGCTGCGCAATTACTCCAAGACCATGCTGGTGCTACGGTGCAGCGCATGATCGATGTCTATCCGAAGCCACTCAAGTCCTGGCGTTTGCGCGTTAATCCCAAGTACATCCGTTCATTGCTCGGTGTCGAGGTGACAGACGAACAGATGCGAGGCATGTTTGAGAGTCTTGGTATCGAGATCGATTCGACAAAACGCCCGTTTGTTTTGATGATTCCGACCTATCGGTATGACATACAAACTCAGGAAGACATCGCCGAAGAAGTGGCGCGTTTGTACGGCTATGAGCGATTGCCATCAGTGCCGCCGGTGTTTCCGGCATACGTGCCGTTCTCGCCTGAGCGCAGTGACGTATGGGAGATGCATGAATATCTCAAGGCTCGTGAGCTGATGCGTGATATTTTGAAGGGCCTCGGTTTTAGTGAGACATATAGCTATAGCTTTTTAGGTGATGAGGCAAAGGAAGCTTTCGACCTGAAAGACATGCCCGAAGTATTGAATCCGCTGTCGCATCATTATCGTTATGTCCGTCCGAGTCTTATCCCGGGCCTTGTCATTGCACTTTATAAAAATCTAAGATTTTTTAACACGCCGCGATTATTCGAAGTTGGTAATGTCTTTGCTCAAAAGGGCGATGATATTTTTGAGCGCGAACAACTGGCCGGTGCTTTCGCAGCCACGGATGCTTTTCCCGAAGCCAAAGGTATTGTTGAGACGCTACTACGTCAGCTTGGCGTTGATGACGCCGAGTTCGTGCCGCCAGCAGATGAGTATAGCGGACGACACTGGTATCACCCCGGTAGGGTTGCCGCCGTTAAGATCGATAACGAAATAGTGGGCATTGTCGGTGAGCTGAATCCGGCGATCATGGCTCGGCTAGGTTTTCGGGACCAGGTTCGCATTGGGCAATTTAGTTTCCGGCTGAGCTCGCTGGTGAAGGCCGTCGAACAGGAACTTGAGTTTGAACCAATCCCTCGGTATCCATCTATCATCCGCGATATCTCGATTTTAGTGGATAACAATGTTACAATAGGACAGGTGCTCAATGTGGTCGAAATGGCCAATACAAGTAATCTGATCCGCGACGTTGACGTCTTTGATATTTATGAACCTGATGTAGTTGAAGCGGATAAAGAAGCACGACCGATGTCCCGCAAGTCAATAGCGTTTCATGTGGTTTATCGCGCCGATGATCGCACGCTTACTGATCAGGACGCAGATGTGATTGAACGAAACATTAAACAGCTTCTCAAAGAGAAATTGGGCGCCGAGGTGCGGTAGGTGGTTGGTTCTATGTATCGATGGGTGTGTCGTTTGTTGATCTCATAGCAATTTAATTCATATGGCTGAAGAATCAAAAAAATCATATACTGCCTCGGATATTTTTGTGCTCGAGGGTTTGGAACCGGTTCGCAAACGACCGGGTATGTATATTGGTTCAACGGGGCCTGAGGGTCTACACCATCTCGTCTGGGAGGTTTTTGATAACTCACTCGATGAGGCGATGGCTGGTTTTGCCAAGAATATCGAAGTTACGTTATTGCCGGACAGCTACGTGCGGGTCAAAGACGATGGTCGCGGTATTCCCGTCGAGAAGCACAAGCAAACTGGCGTCTCAGCGCTTGAGACTGTTATGACGACGCTGCATGCTGGCGGTAAATTCGGCGGAGATACTTATAAGGTCTCGGCTGGCTTGCATGGTGTCGGCGTGTCTGTGGTGAATGCTCTGTCGACCTCATTGGTGGCCGAAGTCCATAAAGACGGCGGCATCTACACTCAGGAATATGTGCGCGGCGTACCTAAGGCACCGGTCAAAAAGATCGGCAATGCCACCGATACTGGGACAACAGTCACATTCCATCCTGATCCGGATATTTTTAAAGAGCTCGATTTTAATTGGGAGAAGATTTTGACGCGTTTGCGTCAACAGGCGTATCTGTCGCGGGGTATCAAGATAGTCGTGCGTGATGAACGTGATCCGTTAAAGACTGAGAAAGCGCTCACCAAGGATTCACCGCACGTTACGATTCCGACGCATACGTTCTATTTTGAAGAAGGTATTGTCTCATACGTCAAATTTTTGAATCGTCGCGAGGAGCCGGTACATCCGACATTGCTGTATATTGGCAAGGAAGCTCAGGATATTTTTGTTGAGGTCGCGTTTCAATACACGAATGCCATCCAGGGTCATGAGCTGAGTTTTGCTAATAATGTCCATACGACCGAAGGCGGTACTCATTTGACCGGTTTTCGGTCGGCGGTAACGCGTACACTCAATGACTACGCCCGGAAGAATGGCTTTTTGAAAGAAAAAGATGAGAATCTAACTGGTGAAGATATTCGCGAAGGTCTTACGGTGATTATCTCTGTCAAATTACGCGAACCTCAGTTCGAAGGTCAGACCAAGGGTAAGCTGGGTACCACCGAAGCTCGCACTGCCGTCGAGTCGGTAGTCAATACTGAGCTGGCTGATTGGTTTGAACGCAATCCAAACGACGCCAAGGGTATTTTAGGCAAGGTGATATTGGCTGCCAAGGCGCGTATTGCCGCCAAAGCGGCACGTGATACGGTGATCCGCAAAGGCGCACTCGAGGGCTTCGCTTTGCCCGGTAAGCTCGCTGATTGTTCATCAAAGGATCCCGTTGATTCCGAATTATTTATTGTCGAGGGCGAATCCGCCGGCGGCTCGAGCAAGCAGGGGCGGAATCGGCGGACGCAGGCGATATTGCCGCTCAAGGGCAAGATTTTAAATGTCGAGAAGTCGCGTATCGACAGGATGCTGGCTTCAGAAGAAATTCGCTTTCTTGTCATCGCGCTTGGTACGGCCATTGCCGAAGAATTTGACCTGTCCAAGTTGCGCTATCACAAGATAGTCATCATGACCGATGCTGATGTTGATGGTTCGCATATCCGGACGCTGCTATTGACGCTTTTTTATCGGTATTTTCCAAAGCTTATCGAGGGCGGCCATATTTTCATAGCCCAACCGCCGCTGTACCGTATTCAAAAGGGCACCAAGATCCAGTATGCCTATACTGACGCTCAAAAAGAAAATATTTTGGAACAGTTGCGCGCATTGGCTCAAGAAAAAGCTGCCGACAAAACAAAAAAGAAGCCTGAGTCAGCTGAGGGTCTTGGCGCGGGTGATGGCCTATCTGATGAGGCTGGTGAGGTCAAGATCGGCGGGGTCAATATTCAACGCTACAAGGGTTTGGGCGAAATGAACGCTACCCAATTGTGGGAGACAACCATGGATCCGGAAAGTCGGGTCCTGTTGCGCGTGACCGTTGAAGATGCTGAAGAGGCCGACAAAGTGTTTGATATTTTGATGGGTTCCGAGGTTTCAGCGCGCAAGAAATTCATTCAAACACACGCCAAAAATGTGAAGAATTTGGACATTTGACGATTACTCTTTTGGTGTGCTACTATAGACGTATGTATGAAAGCCCGCGGGGGCTTTTAAAATACGACAGCCTATCCGAATACATTTTTGCAAAGCCTATGTTGAAATGTATGATGGATATTGGTACTATACACATATGAATAAAATCGTTGCTTTTTTGCACGATGTCAAGGTAGAATTAGGCAGAGTGAGCTGGCCCTCTCAGACCCAGACCATTCAGTATACGCTTGCCGTTGTTGGTATGAGTCTTGGTCTCGCGCTATTCCTGGGCATACTCGATGTTATTTTTGCGTTTGGTCTGAACACTTTTTTATTAAAGTAATCCTTTTTTCTTATGCCAAAACAAGTTACTACTGGTGAACGTAATTGGTACGCGATCCATACATATTCCGGTTATGAGGACAATGTCGCGCGCAATCTCATGCAGCGCATTGAATCGTTGGGATATGAGGACAAGATCTTCAATGTCCTAGTGCCAAAAGAAAAGAAGATCAAGATCAAGTCCGGTAAACGCGAGACGATTGAGGAAAAGATTTATCCCGGGTATGTGCTGGTCGAGATGGTTGTTACGGATGATTCGTGGTATGTGGTTCGTAATACGCCCAATGTGACCGGTTTTATCGGCGCCGGTGTTATTCCGACACCACTGGCTACCGAGGAAGTGGATACGCTGATGAAGCGCATGGGTGTTAACGAACCCAAGTACACGTTCAATATCGCTGTCGGCGATAGCGTGAAGATCACCG
>CAZHOA010000051.1:0-6361 GCA_964534385.1 uncultured Candidatus Saccharibacteria bacterium
ACTTAGACCTCGACTCGCATCTTGAAACCTTCCAGGACGGCTATTATCGGATTATCCCCTAGCATATTGGCCACATATGGCAGTAATCGAGGGTGAAGTATTACGCCTTTGTTTGGTGTTTTTGCGTTTAATTGACATAAATTAATAAATATGCGATAATAGTTCTTAAATTTAGATACTTTAAAAAGGAGGTTCTGTATGAATCCTTTTATACAAAGCCATCCAAACTTTGTAAAAGTACATGGGTACGTACATGCCGAGTGGATGCCGTTATTCCATCGAAACTTTTATACAGAGAAAAGGGATTTGCGGGAAGCGCTAAGCTTTGTTACTGCACATCAGTATGTACCCTTTACACATTCGTTGTATAGGGTGTCGGAAACGCAGTTCATGCACTTTCCCTATCGGATAGTGCTCGAGTACAAAAATGAGTATGCTCGCAAGCCGATGATCGAGGGCTTCAGCTGGTTTATCCTCTTCGACCAGATGATGAAAACAGCCCTGGTAGAGCCAATTCATACCGACGCCACCCAGGATGGTGTGGCATATCAGTACTTGGGTCTTGAGTTAAACTGCTTTAGAAAAGCAGGGGCGAAGGTAGACCAGATCACCTATCGCCTGATTCAACCATACCTACCAGGTCTCATACCACTATCGGTCACGATCACAAAGTTACCGATACAGATAAAAACTGAAAAGACAAACCAGAACAGGAGATGGAAATGATAAATAAGAATAAGGACCGCAACTTAGGAAAAATTCGCGTTAGTCTTGAGAGTGGCAAATTCATTATTGCCGTCACCAAGGACAACAGTGAGCCTGGTGTACAAGAAGCCCTCAAAAAGATTGAAAGTTTAGAGTCTTTTTTGAACTCTAAGGGTGTAAGACACGAAAAATATCTCCGGAAGAAGGCTGGTCATCCATTTCAAAAAACAGTGGATGCGGTTTTGATTAAGCTTGAAGATCTGAAAGCACCCATTGATCGGCAACTCTTTAACCAACTTGGATTTGCCAGTGTACAGTCCGTGTTTGATGCGTTAACACCTCAAGCACAAGCTATAAGGTATTCAAACTTAATGTAAATCAGAAAAGGAGTATTATAGATGACTGTAAAAGAATTAAAAAACTGACTTAGAAATGACCACAAACACATCCGCATCTCGGTGCGGATTTTTATTTGCCCAATCGATCACCATGGACCGTAACAACCATAACGTCAAAATAGTCATATTATGTTACACTGGATTACAATGCGTTCGGTCGGAAAAAATATCATACCGTGGCTCCTCGGTTTAAGTTTCATAGTAAATTTCATCTGGGAAAATGCCCACGCACACCTCTATACCCACGTCTCGCCAGTGCTCCGTATTGTGCCGTATTATCTGACGGCAACATTCGCTGATGTCTTAATACTATGCAGTATATATTACGCTATCAGTCTGGTTCACAATCGATTTAACTGGCTGCGCCAGATTACCCTGGCAGATATATTTTTAACCATGCTGAGCGGACTTTTCATAGCAACGTTTATTGAGAAGACAGCTCTCGCTGCCGACTGCTGGCACTACACCAACGCAATGCCGATTGTCCCAGTACTGCATGTCGGCTTGAGTCCGCTCCTCCAACTCATGATTGTGCCAATACTGGTTTTCTATTGTACGAAAAAGCTTGCAGCATAGTCACATTAAAAAACCCGTTGGGAAACGGGTTAGGTGATAAACAAGTGTTTTTCACATGATGTAGGTCCTCCAGAGTGGATGCCAAGCGGGATTTTTAAATATCCAACGATTTCGTCAATGTATCGATTGGTTCCACTTACAGCTTCGGCAATGCATTTATCAATTACTCTTCCAGTACTGTCTTCCGGCGAGATGTATGTGTACAATGGTTTTGCCTTTGCGAGATGCTGTGCCAACACGTGTTGATGCTCGGTGTCCGGAATACTCGTCTTTCGTATGATACGCGCCCTCTGCGCGCGATCATAGACGAAATAATCCTTATCGAGTTCGGGCATGTTATAGCCATAGCACAACCGAAGCGGCATGGCATTGATAGCATAGTTCATCAAACGATCGACGTGAGTCAACGCCAGCATATCAACATGACCTAATATATCCAAAGCGTATTTCGTAGCAGCAAGATCAAAGTGTCCGACCCGGAATGCGCCTTGCCATTTACCATTGCAATTGTGTGGTTCGAGTAAAGTCGCGGTCATATCTTTATCTTCTGTCACAAACGGCCCGGCCCCATGACGCGTCATGTAGGCACGCAGTACGGCAATACGGGATCGTTCACCATCGTACTCAATATCATTGAGCAGCTGTTCCGCATTGTGAAACGAGATGTCGGTTCGTGTCGTATACGGATGAAATCCATAATGAGTATCGAGTAATGCGCCTTGCGCGCCTTCGAAGATCACCACGCCATCGCGACAACGTTCTTTCAGGAATCCGACCGATACAATATTGATTTTCTGGGCAAACTCGACATATCGCCGAGCACAACGCTCTATATACTCATGTCCCTCGAAAAGCAGACTTTCCATCATCGTGTCATAGGCACCAGATGCCAGAATTTCACGCAACGATTCATGTTTCAGATCTCGGACAAACGTCAGTTTCTTTTTTGTCGTGGCGCCATCAGCCAAATCTTTGACGCACAGCATCTTTTCGCCATGCATCAAGTAATCTTCCATCGTTTGACCGATACCTAGACCGCAGCTGCCATAACGAGCAGCGCCGCGCGACAACTCAATCAATCGATTGGCTGCCACATGAAACGGGGTAATAACCAGAGCATCTCCGTCGACATATGTACGTGCCAGAACATCAGCGACACCAAGTTGATCAAGATGCAATGCTTCAGTGAGCATTAAAAACGGGTTAACCAACATGTATCGCGACAGATACGTCATAACATCCGGATGAAACATACCGCTGCCAAACTGCGCAAACGTGTGATGACGACCATCTGGCGTGACTACATTGTGTGCTGCCTGAGCGCCGCCGTTATAGCGGACGATAGTATGCGCTTTGTACTGCTTGGTTAAAAAGTCAACAATACTGCCCTTACCCTCATCGCCATAACCGCCGCCAGCTACCACAAACGCCTTTCGTAATGCATTCGCCATTTTATACCTCCCTATGCCCTTCGATGATCGGTTTCATTATCGTATCCCAGGTATAAACAGCCACGTCAATTTTGTGCGACAGCTCATCGGCCAGCATGAAGTGCTTGTAACCATACTGACTCATGAGTGCCACATCAGCCATATCCGCATACGTAATTTCGTTTCCATATTCAAGACCTGACATAATCTTGGAAGCGACAATCGCTTGCGGGTCTTTTTTAATTATAAGATTAAGCGCTTCCAGAAATGCGGTGCGTTTATGCCGGTACGCCAGAAACAAATCATCACGCGCGGCCATCAGATGATATGGCACGTGAAAATCATTATGTCGAAGCGGCACACGCGATACACCCTTTACCAATTCAATACCGGCCGCTGATTCTATTTTCAATATCAATTCGACAGGTTCGGGTGATTTTCCGGCATATTGTTGCGCATATATATCAATAAACTCAAATACATCGTTCCAGCTTTCGGCAAATGACAGCATAAAGGCATCCAGACCGACTTTACATCCGCATTGAACGTATGCACGATCGGTCGCGTTCAGATACGAACCCTTAACCTGAAATCGCTTCGCCAACACGTGCACGCTCTGTGATTTTCCGAGATAATATTCAGATCTGCGCGCTATGGTACGGAAATATATTTTACGCTCCTCCGGTTTGGCATCGATAATATCAAACCATCCGACACCCCGAAAATGAATTTCACCGGGCAGCTCAATCTCAAAATCCTGATTCAAGACGACCGAACCTCGCGAATACGGCGTCCACTCAGCCACACGTGTTTGCCGACCGTCAAGATCAATGTATATTGTCTTCTGGTACATATCCTGCGTTTCTTTCAAATACGCAACAATATTCTGGATTGATTCCGGACTGTCGCCGCCGGTATTGTAACGGGCAGCATCGACAGCCGGCTCATGCATAATACGTGCGATGCGCGTATTATCATCCGCTTCACGAATTGTCGGTAACGTTGCAATCAACATGGCTCCTCCTTATGATGAGAGAAAAAACGGGAGTCTGTTCATATGTGTAACACCGAACAAGACTCCCGAAAAATTTTAGTTGTGACTGTGGCGCATACGTCTACGACAGCCTCCGATTCCGCGGTCTGTCATTGTCCTGCTCTGTCTGCTGTAGCCCACTCATATCAGCAGTACGGACACCGTTCGGCAATGTCATAGCGTAGCCGCGGACAGCATTCGCAGCCGCGTTCAATATCTCGTCGGTGGCGTGCGTGCATGTTCGTCGTAACAGTTCAACACCATCTTCGAGATTAAACTTCCCTTCAGTCAAACCAATAACCAATGCCATTGTCTCGCATATCGCTTCCGGCATATCAAGACGCAGATAGTGGTCACCCAACAGATCTCGCCAGTAAGCAATAATCTCGGCATTGAAGTAGTTATGGGTTTTGTTCAGGGCAAAGAAGAATATATGATACTTCTCTCTTGCCTCGGCCAACATCGTGGTCGTCGGCACATCTGCCTGGAGTGCATCACCAAAAAGAAGCTCGGCTTCCTCTGGCGTGGTGGAATCATAGGCCATCTCATCACCAAACATAAACCCATAACCTTTAAGACCTCGCTTTTCAAAACAATCGATCGAAGTCTTACGACCCAGAAAATACAAAACGTTCTGGTATGACTCAGCCCATGTCCCACCGCCACCGCCTTCAAGATAGAAACGACCTAGGTCATCTTCCATCTCAATACCGGATTCGTATTGCCCGACTTGTAACGGAGCTTTATCCTTTCGATTGTGATTATTGGGGTCAGGCCGAGAATCACCGACTGCACCAAACAGAATCTGCGGATGCTCAACGATACCTGCATCAATCAACATCGTCATCAATTCTTTGAGCAGCTCCTGTACAAGCTGCGGCACTTTGGCCATTGAACCCGTTACATCTAAGAAACAACCGATGGCTCGGGATTCCGGATGCGTAATACTATCACGGCTCTCCCGGATCACACCGCGCGGGTTCATTAAATCATGACATTTACGCTGATCGACTGGAGCATGCGTCATGGTCTCATGATATTCAAACGCGCTTCGGCCACTCTCAATACGTGCCTCAGCACGCGTTTCGTACAATTCTCTATCCCAGTTATTACCGCCCATGTTTCTCTCCTTCTTTATGTTTCAGTTGATGGTTCAGCCTGTTCGTCGTCAGGTTCAGACACAGATTCAGGCATAGTAAAATCTCGAAAGGCCGGTTCCCAAATATCCGTAACGATATCATGAAGCTGGCGACGCAAACGCTCAGCATCATTCTGCCGTTGACTCATACGTTCAAGCAAACAGCGATCCAGAAAAATTTTTATCGTCCTCGGTATCTCGCGTGGCAAACTATTGGTGGCCGGGTCACCGCCCAATAGGTAGATCGCACACTTGGCCCACATGTAGATATCAGTTGCCGGCGTGGGCAATCTCTTTTCCAAAATTTCCGGCGGATAGAACGCCTCCCACTCAGGACTTATCGCCTGGACGCGTTGACCGGTCCGTTGCGGTTCAACAACAGCATACGACCAATCGATCAGCGTCAAGCCATGACTTGGCGGGTGCGGCAACACATGCGGCGGTATCACACTGCCATGGATAATACCATGCCGATGAGCAAAACTAAGCGCCTTGAGAAGCCGCTTCCACATCCAGACAGCATCACGTATATCGATGCCCTGCGAATATGCCGCTCGAATTTCAGCGAATGAATACCTACCATCCAGCCAGTCAATAACATTGGTCTGATGTCTGCCACTGGCAGCGTCAGCCGACACAAACGACTCAACGAAAACGGGGAAATAGAATCCCAGGTCGCCCTCGCCGAAACTTTTACGGTTAAGGGTTCGTACAATCGATGCCTCATTCAAGGCAAGGTCATTATCTGCCGGATCACGGGTTATTTTTATAACAACACGGTTCAGAGCGCCTTCATCGTCGTAGGTTGCTCTGTAGAGTGTTGCCAGATCACCCTGGCACAGCAAAGGACCCAAGGTATAGGCCATCCTGCCACGCAAGATACGCGGCGGCGATTCGGTCGCCGCCGCAGGTACTGGTGTATCAGTCATAAGCACCTCTGCATTAAGTATAGTATTATAAATGAACGCTTATTTTATACCATGCTTTATAAAATAGTGCAAACTTGGGATATGGGGGGCTTAGTGACTTCCCCGCTTTCTCATCATCCGTGTCCCTCATGCTGAAAATGATCTCGGTTTTT
>CAZHOA010000052.1:0-5610 GCA_964534385.1 uncultured Candidatus Saccharibacteria bacterium
GCTGGCTTTGGCATTTCGTCGCCGGAGTTTATCCTGTGGTAATCCGCAGGGCTCCTCAACTGCCCCGCCTTCGCTAAAGCTTCGCCAGGCAACGCAAAAGCCTGCCGAAAAAATATTCGACCGATACGACCAAAACCATTAATGGCAATACTCATACTCGACATTATCATTATTGTAATCGAAAGCTTTTTCTGTGTAAAATTGACGGACCTAATTTTTGAATTTGCTGTCTATGAAACGTCGTGCCGTAGCCTTTGTGCTGCTCAAAGCCATAGTCGGGGTATTTTTTGGCATAGGCAATCATGAGCGTGTCGCGATGGACTTTGGCGATGATGGAGGCGGCAGCGATGGCGAAGATATGTCGATCCCCTTTGATAATAGCTTGTTGAGTGTGTGTGATGTCCTTGATAATACGGGGTCCGTCAACGAGAATGAAGCTCTGATCCGGCGGTGCCAATTTTTTGATTGCTTGTTTCATGGCATAGCGCGAGGCCTGGTAGATGTTGAGCTTATCAATCATGGCGGGTGTGCATGAATGAACTGTGTACCGAATATGTTGATTTCTCATCAGTTCTGCCGAATATTTTTCGCGTTGATGTGATTGTAGGAGCTTGGAGTCTCTGAGCCAACCCAACTCTCGATATTGTCTCGTATAAAAATCTTTGTGGATTATAACGGCACAAACAGTGACCGGTCCGGCGAGACAGCCCATGCCAACTTCGTCGACGCCCACAATGTAATCATAGCCGGAGGCGATGATCTTGCGTTCAAACGATTTGTGTGGTACTTTAATCATGTCGGTATATCATCGGGAGGCATAATGTATGCGATGTAATGTGTGCTGGCGAGAATTGGCAGATGCAGATATTGAGACCAGAGAATTGATTTGTGAATGCGGGATAAAAATTGAGACTTTTTTATGTAGTAACTGTATTGCTCAATCATGGATGTTTCCGAAACATATCATACAGACCTTGGATGGCAAATGCGCAGTAGTCTATTACAATAGTAGTATACTGGTACGCGATCGTACATTTTGGGCCGGGACTCGGAGGATTAGCCTCCATCAAGCAAGGCATAAAGCCCAATCCCGACAGCGACGCTAACGTTGAGCGATTCCTTTGTACCATACATCGGGATCGCTATTATTTTTTCGGCGCGGTTTAAAATCTTTTTTGAAATGCCTGCTACCTCATTGCCGATAATCAGTGCCAGTGGAAATTCTGCTTTGAAATCAAAAATATTTTCAGCACCACTGTCTTGCTCAAGAGCGACAACATGTATGCGGTTGCTTTTTAATGTTTCAATAAGTCGCCAGGTGTGTTGATGATGTTCCCATGGTACTGTTCTCTCCGCGCCGAGTGCCGTCTTAGCGATTTTATCATTACGGTCGGGTCGCGGTGTATAGCCGCATAGGTATATTGTATCTACTCCAGCGGCATCTGCGGTACGGAAAATAGAGCCGACATTGTGGGCGCTGCGTATATTGTCCAAAATCAGATATACCTTTTTTCTAGTCTTTGTCATAATCTGGGCGTATACTACGATATATGAACATATTTTCAAAATTATTCTTTTTTGTCGCAACCATTGCTCTGGTCGTACTTATTGCGTACCTTGGCGTGTTGACGGCCCATACGTTACACACGAGCACTAATACCAATACTATCGCCTTCACTGGTGAGGGCAAAGTGTTGGCCAAACCGGATATTGCCGTGACCAGTTTCTCGATTGTGACCGAGGGTCCAACCTCAAAAGAAGCACAGGACGCCAATTCTTCAAAATCAAAAACAGTGTATGATTTTCTCAAAAAACAAAATATCGATGAGAAAGACATTAAGACGGTGTCCTATAATATCTCGCCAACATATGCCTATCCGCAATTCGGCAAACCGCGTATTGCCGGCTACCAAGTAAATCAGACGATCCGTGTGAAAATACGCGATATTAACAGAGCGAATGTGGTTCTTGATGGTATTGTCACGGCTGGAGTAGATCAGGTGAATCAACTCAGTTTTGAAATTGACAACCCCGATGCCTTAAAGACGGAAGCGCGCAAACAAGCGATTGCCGATGCTCAAAAGAAGAGTCATACCCTTGCCGACCAACTCGGGGTTCATATTGGTAAGCTGGTTAACTTTTCCGAAGATGTTGCCGGGGTGCCGGTGCCATTGTACGCCAAGGAGGCCTTTGGACGCGGTGGCAGTCCGGAAGCTCTGCCGGAAGTACCGACCGGGGAAAACGAAATCACGGTCAATGTGACGCTCACATATCAGTTGCAATAAATATAAACCCTTCTCCGGCGAGAAGGGTGCTTTAGTCTGAGGCTGTTTGGTACTGTGATAAGATACTATTGTGCAGAATGCATGCCACCGCTTCAAGATTCGAGGCGGCATAATCGGCGCCGGCATCAAAGATATCGTGTAGCGATATCGTATGGGCAACTCCGATCGTCATACAACCAGCGTTTTGTGCTGATTGCAACCCGGCTACAGTATCTTCGACTGCGATATAGAGGTCGGGCTTAGGGTTTCGAGTGTTGAGCTGCGCAATGGCTTTTTGATACGGTTCCGGATGCGGCTTGTGATTTTTTGTTTGGTCACCGGTGATAATGACGTCGAACATGGTGTCGATGCCAGCGGCTTCACATATTGCCTGCTGCCCTGAGTGCCATGATGTTGTTACTAATGCGAGGTGATGGCATAGACCACGCATCGTGAGTAAAAGTTCGTGAGCATACGGAAAAAGTTTTACAGAGCCTACATGCTCCAAGAAATGCAATCGAGCCTCTTCGGCAAGTAAACTGGGGTCAAACTCGACTCTTTTGTATAGCTGCATCACGTATTGAAACGTGTGCGTATAGCCTTGACCATAACACGATAAGAGGTCATGACGCGTGCTGCGAATATCTCTCTGGTGCAAGACCTGATGAATAACATTCTGATGCGCTGTCTCGGTATCAACCAGCGTACCATCCAAATCGAATAACACGGCTGCGTTGACTAATGTCATAGAATTGCTCCTTTTAATGACCACAGTGGTGGCCCTGATTCATGTTCGGTGAATGGTGATAGTTACGGGGATGACTGATGATTCTGGTAATGCGTGGTCATGCGGCAACAATACATGGTAGCGGAATGTGGGTTCTATTGAAGGATCGAAATCAGACAGTATGAGGCCGATTGATCGCCATTCCCATGCCGCTACAGTACGGGTGCTGCCGGCTCGTATCGGTTGGACCGAACCCTCGTTGTATTGTAATTCCCACAGCAACGATGGTATTGAATAACCGGTTGTCGTCGGAATTAACATCGTATCCCCGAAAGGATGCGGATAGCGCAATGATATTTTGTAGCACGTTGTCATATTGGCCACATCGTTGCGTTCGTACAGAAACATTCTGTTGTGGTTGAATTCGAAACCTAGCAATGTCTTTACGCGATTGCCGTCTTTGAGTAATGTTGTTAGCTGGGCTTTGCGTTTAATATTCTCGAAGTCGGTGGCGAATGCCTTGGCCACGAAACCTTTTATCTCATATGTTGTGTGATCGATGCATTTTAAAAAATCACTAATGTACCTGATGTTTTTAATGGACATAGCTTTAGCCTCCGTGGACTGATTGTGATGTGGCTATTATAAACTAATATTAATAATTGTCAAAAATGCTGTTGAATCGAGGCTTGTGTTTTTCGCGATATCGATTTATAATATGGTTCATCTATGGCTGATCAAAAACAATCAATCGTCGTCGACAAACACCGCACATACATGACTATGATCCAGGCGAGTGTTGGTACACAGCAATTTCAAACGGTCTGGGCCGATGTTGACGGCGCGCTGACTGATATTACACGGGGCGGAGTTTTGTCGTGTGCCTTTTTTGTTTCCGGCATTTTAAAAGTACACGAATTAATTACTCGCGTACATGTTACTGTTGATAGTACGATAAAAGATATGTTGGCTACCGGCTGGTACCCTATCACTAGCCCACGACCCGGCGCTGTTTTGGTTTGGGAACCTGTAATCTCAGATGATGGCTCGAGTCACAAACACATCGGGTTTATGGTTGATCATGAGTATGCTATCAGTAATAATAGTATCGATCGTGTGCCGACGCCGCATCACTGGACATATGGACAACAGAATGGTCAGTCAGTCAGAAAAGTTATTGGGATCTATTGGCATGACGAGCTGTCGTGATAGTAATAACTATGTCTTGGTAAGATAGTATGAGGGAGACGTGTCTGAGTGGTTGAAAGAGCCGCACTCGAAATGCGGTATACGGGCAACCGTATCGGAGGTTCGAATCCTCCCGTCTCCGCCCCCCTCCCCTCAATTCCTGCAATATAGTATAGTAAGGGCATAGAGTCATAAGCTTTCATTCAACTCATGCCCCCACCCCAAGAATGTAATCAACTCCGTGCAGAATTATCTGCCCTTGAAGCACTCAAGGCAGAGTTTGATACTGCCTACGAAGAAGCCGTCAGAACCGGCAATCTTGAACGGGTAAAAAAACTCAAGCTTGAATTGCAGCAAAGTATTGCCACACTCAAAGAAAAGCTCAATCCTCTGGAACGGATCCTAGGACTGAAAGAACAATATCAACAGCAACGAGATATATTAGAAAAAACCGGAGTTCTTGAACAGCTCTCCTCAGGAGAGCTGGGTATTAAAGGTATCGATGGCACAGAGTACCCCTTACCCAGCTATCGTGAGATTGCACAGAAATTTAGAGAGAAGAAAGAACTACTGAAAACAAAGACAAAGCAGGGCTTCACCAAGCTTGTATTGGTGCCCTTTGGTATGAAGCTGGAAGACTTGATTCAGAAGTATAAGCAGACGTTAGTGAAGCATTTTCAAGAAGGCAAGCTATTCTTTACCAAGAAAGATGCCAATGATCCTAATGAAGCCTTGGTGCCGATTACTGCCGATATGTTTAATGCCAATGAGCCGGTCTGGGTCTGGGATGGGTATCAAGAGGCAGATACCACCGGCAAGCTCATCTACTTTCCCAAAGAATTCTCAGCGAACCATCAGGGTAGTACCAAGAAAGAATTCCTCGAGCAGAGGCAGCAAGGCTGGGAAGTTATTTTACTCGAAGACATGCCGAATATCCCCAAAGAAGGGGAAGGAAAGACTCACGGGGGCAGAACCCAGCTCGATACCAAAGGGAGTAGTATCAAGCCCTTCATCGCATCAGGTACAACAACACCCAGTCCTAAAGAATATCTGAAGGCCTTACAAGAAGATCCGCAGTACCAGCATGAGCAAGGCTTACTGCCTGAAGACTGGCTGATCTATGCCCTTACGATGCTTGAAGAGCAGAACCAGATCATTGATGATTATAGCGGTAACGGCAAGGTGTCGTATAACTTAGGAGCGTATTTTCCTACGTCCGACGGTGTGCCGCGCGCGTATTGGAGCCGAGACTATCGCCAGACGCGCGTGTACAGGAATGACGTTGACCGCCGTTATGACGATTGTGGTGTCCGGCCGTCGGTGAGGGTATGGCCCTAGGCTTGGGATTTGAGGATTGGGCTTTCTTTTGAATGTTTTCTTTAGACTTTTTGCTCTGAGAAAGATGAGGAGGGTTAGGAGGGGAGGAGGCGG